>CAYNBX010000087.1:0-7711 GCA_964395505.1 uncultured Bacteroidales bacterium
TCTTTCAATAATTTTATTGATAATGTTTGAAATTAGATATTAGATATTTGAAGTTTGTTGATGCCTGAATAGCGTTGACCGTTTTTAATTTCTAATTTCCAATTTCACTATATAAACATTCCCTTGTTTACCCTGTAGTTTATCCTGTAGCGAAGCATATCAGGGCGGAGCGTATCTCGGTGAAACGTGCAAAGCCTGCCCAAATTAAATCTAATCCAGAGCACTCGGAACTAAAATTATTATGATTTATTTGTCGTTAAAAATATAGTAGTTTAAAAAGTCATATAAAAAAAATAAAACGGTTAAAACTTTTTTTTATTTCATTAATCACCAGCTTAAATTAGTGGTTAATAATAAGGTATCAATTCATAACCGATTTATCGATTTCCCAAATATTTGAAAAACTTTCTAACACATTTTAATTTTAACCTTTTTATACTTAACTCATTGTTTATATACAAATTTTAATTTACAGGCAAAGTGAATTTGAATTTGCTTCCTTTACCCAATTCACTTTCTACCCATATATTACCTCCATTCTTTTCAACAAAAGTTTTGCAAAGTATTAACCCAAGTCCCGTACCTCTTTCATTATTTGTCCCTCTTGTTGAAAGATTTATGTCTTTTTTAAACAAATTATTTATATCCTCGGGATTTAAACCAACTCCTGTATCTTCAACTGTAATTTCAACGTATTTGCCTTTATTCTCTGATAAAATATTTACTCTTCCATTCTTAAATGTAAATTTTATTGCATTTGATAAAATATTCCTGATTACAGTGCCTGTCATATTTATATCTGCAAATACATAAGTCTGTTCTGAAATACTATTATAAATATTAATATTTTTTTCTTTTGCACTGTCATTCAATAAACCAATTTCATCATTAACAACATCTTTAAGACAAAATTTTTCAGGTTTACGTTTTATTCCATTGGCTTTATCTATTGACCAATCCAACAAATTATTAATAAGGTGAAGCGTATTATTACTTGTTTTATAAATAGAATCAGCAATTTTTTTTATTTCCTCTTTATCAAAATCTTCAATATTACTACGAATCAAATTAGAAAAACCTAAAATTGAATTGAAAGGGCTTCTTAAATCATGTCCTATTATTGAAAAAAATTTGTCTTCTGTTTCTTTTGCTTTGCGCAGTTTTTTTTCATCTTCTCTTAAGGCTTTTTCTTCCTGCTTTCGTTTTGATACCATTTTATTGGCATAACCAGCCAGAGTCTTAAATTCTTTTACATATAAGTTGTTTTCATTAATATATTCATTTTTTAAGGCTGATCTTTTAAAAAACGAAACAAAAACATCAATTTCTTTGTTAATTCTTTTTGATATAATAAATGCTAAAAAAAGAACAATTGCAGACATAATCACAAAAAATATAAATATATTAGTGATTTTACTTTGCAATTTTTTCCTTAAATTTATTCTTTGTATCTCTATACTTTTATCAACATCTTTAATATACACCCCAGCACCAATTATCCACTCCCAATCAGCTAAGCCCTTAACAAACGAAACTTTGGGCTCTGGAGTTTTTTTACTCATCTTCTTAAAAGAATAATATATAAATCCTCCTTTGGGATTTTTAACTGCTTTACGCTCCTCTTGAAAAATTTTAACCCCATTAGGATCAGTAATATTTTTTATATTTTTATGTCCTTTAACTAATTTGCTGTCATATATTAGTGCATCTCCATTATATTTGTTGACAAAAATATAGCCTTCTTCCCCAAACCTAATTTTTTCAATCCTATTTAGAATCTCTTTTTGTAACTCAACTTTGGTTTTGCCTTTGGACTCATTGCGTTTATAATTGATATAATTAAATGTTCTTTCAACATTATCTTCTATAATAGCCTTTTGTTTATCTAAAGATGCTTTTTTTAATGTTTTTATATTTTTTTTACATTCTTTAAACTGACTAAATATCCCCAGAAAAACAAATGTTAAAACAATAATAAAAGCAATAATAATACTATTGACAAAAAAAATTATCTTTATACTATTTCTAAACCTTTTCAATATTTTATAAATTTTAATTTGTTATCTGAATTACAATAGCACATTTGCCAGATTAGCCAGTTCAGAGCGTTCTCCTTTTTCTAATCTAATATGTGCATAAATCGGGTGAAATTTTATTTTATCAATAAGGTATGATAAACCATTACTGCGGGAATCCAGATAAGGTGTATCTATCTGGAAAATATCACCGGTAAAAATTATTTTTGTATTCTCCCCCGCCCTTGTAATGATAGTCTTTACTTCGTGAGGCGTAAGATTTTGAGCTTCATCAACAATAAAACAAATATTTGAAAGGCTTCTTCCTCTAATATAAGCAAGTGGGGATATCACTAATTTCTCTCTTTCCAAAGCCTCATCAATATTATGAAATTCCTTATCCCTCTCATCAAACTGATTTTTTATCAATTTCAAATTGTCATACAAAGGCTGCATAAAAGGACTTATCTTTGATTTAATATCGCCTGGCAAAAAGCCAATATCTTTATTGCTTAATGGCACAATAGGCCGTGCGAGGTAAATTTGTTTAAAATTTCTTTTTTGTTCCAGAGCTCCTGCAAGCGCAAGTAATGTTTTACCTGTTCCAGCCACACCTTGTAATGTAACCAATTTAACTTCAGGGTTAATAATTGCATGCAAAGCAAATACCTGTTCGGCATTTCGGGGCATAATCCTTTGAGCAGCTCGTTTTTCTACTCTCTCAATTCTTTTAGTTACAGGATTATAAAAAGATAGAACAGAATTTTTTTGATTTCTTAAAATAAAATAATGATTTGGGACAGCTTCTTTAACACCTATATCTTCAATATTACAATAACCAATTTTATAAATACTATCAATAACTTTTTTATCAAGATTCTCAATTACTGTTTTACCTGTATATAAAGACTCAATATTTTTAATTTTACCAGTCTCAAAATCTTCAGCAGCTATACCCAAAGCCCTTGCCTTTATTCTCAAATTAATATCCTTTGTAACCATAATAACTTTCCTACCGGGATATTCCTGAGCCAGAGCAAGAGCAACATTTAAAATACGGTGGTCTGCTTTATTGGAGCCATATATTTTCTCTGCATCAATATCACTTTTACTGTTTATTACTACTTTAATTTTACCTCTTTCTTTACCATCAAGCGAAATCCAATCATTCAAGGAATTCTTTTCTGAAAGTTTATCAATTATCCTTATAAACTCTCTTGCTTCAAAATTTTTAATCTCATTACCCTTTTTGAAATTATCCAATTCTTCCAAAACAGTAATTGGAATTACAATATCATTATCTTCAAAGCTGTTAATAGCGCTGTGATTATAAAGGATTACAGAGGTGTCAAGCACAAAAATCTTTTTGGGTTTTCTTTTTGCCATAATATTTTATGTATAAATTTTCTGTAAATTTAGATATTTAATTTTACTTTACCAACATTTTTTTATTCTTACTTTGTTTTAAATTTTATATGTTTATAGTTTGGTGATTTACAATTAAATATATTTCTATTATTTAGAAATTGGAAATTAGTCCCGTGTACACGGGACTAATTTCTTTTTGGTCATTGTATGTTTCATATAATAATAATTGATTACTTTTATCAATTCAAAAAAAAATAAAATTACTATGGCAGAAGAAACAAAAAAATTATTTTTACTTGATGCTATGGCTCTTATTTACAGGGCTTTTTATGCATTAAATAAAAATCCACAAATTAATTCAAAAGGTTTAAATACATCAGCAATTCTTGGTTTTGCTAACACCTTATATGAGGTAATAAAAAATGAACAACCCACTCATATTGCTGTTGTCTTCGACACAATGGCTCCTACTTTTCGCCATAAAGAATTCATTCAATACAAAGGGACAAGAGAAAAAATGCCTGAAGATTTATCTGTTTCTATACCTTATATTAAAAAATTAATCAGGGCTTTTAATATTCCTGTTCTATATGTAGATGGATATGAAGCTGATGATGTTATTGGGACAATAGCAAAAAAAGCTGAACAGAAAGGTTTTATCACTTATATGATGACCACAGATAAAGATTTTGCTCAACTTGTCTCTGAAAATACCTTCATATATAAACCTGCAAGGATGGGAAACAAGGCTGAAATACTTGGTGTTAATGAAGTTTGTGAAAAATTTGGCATAAAAAGACCTGAACAAGTTATTGATATTTTAGGATTATGGGGCGATGCCTCTGACAATATTCCCGGAATACCTGGCATTGGAAAAAAAATATCAAAAGAACTAATATCTGAATTTGAAAGTATTGAAAATCTTATTAAAAATACAGATAAACTTAAAGGGAAATTAAAAGAAAACGTTGAAAATTTTGCACAACAAGGTCTTCTTTCAAAACAATTAGCTACTATAATTTTAGACGTACCTATTGATTTTGACGATAAATCATTAAAAAGGAAAAAACCTGATATACAAGCCTTAAAATATATTTGTGATGAACTAGAATTTAAAAATTTTGCAAAGAGAGTATTTAAAGATATCTCATCAGAATACTCTGGAACATCTCAAACAGAGATATCTGACAAAATAGAAGAAGATGAAAAAGATAGATTATTCAGTCAAAAAGCTAATATTTACAATACAAAACATAAATATTACTTAATTGATTCGCCTGAAAAGAGATCGGAACTAATATCAAAATTAAAAAAACAAAAAGTTTTTTGCTTTGATACTGAGACAACAGGCATAGATGTCAATAATTCTGAATTAGTGGGTATGTCTTTTGCATTCCTTCCAGGAGAAGCTTATTACATACCTTTACCCGAAAATTACAATGAATCACATCAAATAGTAAACGAATTCAAATCTGTATTTGAAAATACTGAAATTGGAAAAATAGGACAAAATCTAAAATTTGACATCTCTATGCTAAAATGGTACGACATTGAAGTAAAGGGCAATTTTTTTGATACTATGATAGCACATTATCTCATTCAGCCTGATATGAGACATAACATGGATTTTTTGGCAGAAACATATCTTAACTACACACCTGTTTCAATTGAATCGCTTATAGGCAAAAAAGGTAAAAATCAAAAAAGTATGCGAGCAGTTCAAAATGAATTCCCTGAAAAAGTTAAAGAATATGCCGCAGAGGATGCTGATGTTACTTTACAGCTAAAAAAAGTATTTGAACCAATACTTGTTGAGACCAATACTCTTAAATTATTTGATGAAATAGAAATCCCGCTTATTCCTGTGCTTTCTTCAATGGAAGCCGAAGGTGTAAAACTTGACATAAAAGTATTGAAAGATTATTCCATCCAGCTTCAACAAGAAATACATAAACTAGAAAAAGAAATATACAAAGACTCTGACATTGAATTTAATATTGCTTCTTCAAAACAATTAGGGGAGGTACTTTTTGAGCATCTTAAAATAACTGATAAACCTAAACTAACTAAAACAAAGCAATATTCAACAAGTGAGGATGTACTTACAAAATTAAAAAACAAACATCCTATTGTTAAAAAAATATTAGATTATCGTTCACTTACAAAATTAAAATCAACTTATGCAGATGCACTTCCTTTGATGATAAACCCGAGAACAGGCAGGGTGCATACTTCTTACAATCAGGCAGTAACATCTACCGGACGTTTAAGTTCAAACAATCCAAATTTACAAAATATCCCTGTTCGTACTGAAAGAGGCAGGGAGATTCGCAAAGCCTTTGTCCCTCGCAACAAAAATTATTTACTTCTTTCCGCTGATTACTCACAAATTGAATTGCGTATAATTGCTGAACTAAGCAAAGACCAACACATGCTGAAAGCTTTTAATGACGGATTAGATATTCACTCTTCAACTGCTTCAAAAATTTATGGAGTTGAATTGGAACAAGTTACAAGCGAAATGCGTCGTAATGCAAAAACTGTTAATTTTGGAATTATCTATGGCATTTCTGCTTTTGGCTTATCACAAAGACTTAATATCCCGAGAAAAGAAGCAGCTAATATTATTGAACAATATTTTAATAAATACCCTTCAATAAAAGAATATATGAACAAAACCATTGAATTTGCAAAAGAGCACGGTTATGTTGAAACAATAATGAAAAGGAGAAGATATTTAAGAGACATAAATTCAAAAAACGCAATTGTACGCGGCTTCGCAGAACGCAATGCTATAAATGCACCTATTCAGGGCTCTTCTGCGGATATGATTAAGATTGCTATGATAAATATCTATAAAAAATTATCAGATAAAAAATTAAAAACAAAGATGATACTTCAGGTACACGATGAATTGATATTTGATGTTTACAAAGAAGAACTTGAAATTGTAAAGCCTGTTATTAAAGACAAAATGGAAAATGCAATAAAAATGAATGTGCCTATTATAGTTGATATTAATACAGGAAATAATTGGCTTGAAGCACATTAAAAATATAATACATCCGATTGTCAATAAAATTTACAACAATTTAAATACAATAAACAATGCAATACAACAAAGACCAAAGAATAGTAATGACTCTTGATGCAGGAGGCACAAATTTCGTTTTTTCAGCAGTACAGGCCGAAAAAGAAATTATTAAACCTATATACTTCCCTGCTCATGGAGACTCACTTGAGATTACACTTAATACAATAATTAAAGGCTTTGAAGAAATTCAAAACAGATTAAAAGAAAAACCTATTGCAATAAGTTTCTGTTTCCCCGGTCCTACAGAATATGAGAGAGGAATCATAGGCGATTTAGAGAACCTCCCCTGTTTTCGTGGTGGAGTTGCTCTTGGACCTATGCTTGAAGAAAAATTCAAAATGCCAGTTTTTATTAACAATGATGGGGATATTTTTGCTTTTGGTGAAGCTATTGCAGGGTTCTTGCCAGAAATAAATAACAAACTCAAAATAAAAGCCGGTAACAGAAGATATGAAAATCTTTTGGGAGTAACTTTTGGTACAGGTTTTGGCGGAGGAATCGTCTCAAGAGGAAATTTATTCTTAGGAGATAACTCTGCTCAAGCTGAGATTAATCGCATGAGAAACAAAATTTACAATAACTCAAGTGCAGAAGAAAGTGTAAGTATTCGTGGAGTTAAAAGAGTTTATGCTGAAAATACAGGTATTGATATCGAAAAAAGCCCTTCACCAAAAACTATTTTTGAAATTGCTATAGGCAAAAAAAAAGGTAACAAAAAAGCAGCTATCAAAGCTTTTAAAGAATTAGCTATTGTTGCAGGTGATACTCTTGCAAATGCTATTACTTTAATCGACGGTCTTATTGTTATTGGCGGTGGACTTTCAGGCGCTTACCCTGTATTTTTGCAAACACTTGTTGACGAGATGAACAACAGCTTTCAAACTATGACAAAAACATCCCTAAACCGCCTTGAAGTTAAAGTATTTAACCTTGAAAACAAATATGAACTTGATGAATTTCTTAAAGACCATTCGCGTGAAATTACTGTTCCTTTTAGTAATAAAAAAATCAAATATGACCCTTTTAAACGTATAGGTGTCGGAGTAACTCATCTCGGAACTACAAAAGCTGTATCAATAGGAGCTTATGCATTTGCACTCAGCCAGCTTGATAAGTAAATACTAAATTTTATGTGTTTATATTTTTGTAGTTCATTATTAATCATTTATCTTTCAATAATTTTATTGATAATGTTTGAAATTAGATATTAGATATTTGAAGTTATGCTTTTAAT
>CAYNBX010000088.1:0-7697 GCA_964395505.1 uncultured Bacteroidales bacterium
AAAGTAAACTCCTTGATTTTAAAGACTTCGCAAGCCTCGAACTCGAACATTATGAATCAAACACCGACTTTAAAGACGGACACTAATTAAATTTAGTAATTTTATAATTCAGGTATTATCTTCCCCAACTTTCTCTATCTAAGCTTCTGTATTGAATAGCCTCAGCAAGGTATTCTGATTTTATATCCGGGCTATTATCAAGGTCAGCAATTGTTCTGGATACTTTGAGTATTCTGTCATAAGCTCTAGCTGAAAGTCCAAGTTTTTCCATAGCGATTTTTAATAATTCACGTCCTTGCTCATTTATTTTGCATATCTTTTTAAGTTGCCTGGCTGACATTTGTGCATTACAATATACTCCTTTATTTCCTTTAAATCTTTTTTCTTGTATTAATCTTGCTGCAATAACTCTTTTACGAATTACTTCGCTTTTTTCAGCACTTTGAGTCTGTGTAAGTTGTTTAAAAGACACGGGAATAACTTCAATTTGTATATCAATCCTGTCTAACAGAGGTCCTGAAATTTTACTTAGGTATTTCTGAATCATACCAGGAGTACAGGTGCATTCTATTGTAGGATGATTATAATAACCACAAGGGCAAGGATTCATAGCAGCGACAAGCATAAAACTTGCCGGATATTCAACAGAGAGTTTAGCTCTTGATATTCTAACTTTTCTATCTTCAAGAGGCTGTCTAAGAACTTCAAGAACTGAGCGTTTAAATTCAGGTAACTCATCTAAGAAAAGCACTCCATTATGTGCAAGTGATATTTCTCCTGGCTGTGGGTAGCTGCCTCCACCAACTAATGCAACATCACTAATTGTGTGATGAGGTGAACGAAAAGGGCGTACAGAGATTAAAGAAGAATTATCACCTATTTTCCCGGTAATAGAATGTATCTTGGTTGTTTCAAGTGCTTCATACAAATTCAATGGAGGTAATATTGATGGTAAACGTTTCGCAAGCATAGTTTTTCCAGCTCCCGGGGGACCTATCATAATAACATTATGGCCTCCTGCTGCTGCTATTTCTAATGCTCTCTTTATATTCTCCTGGCCTTTTACCTCTGCAAAATCATATTCATATTTATTAAGATTAGAATGAAATTCTTCTCTTGTATCTATTACAGTCTGTTCAAGTGATATTTTACCATCAAAAAAATCTATTACTTCTTTGATATTGTTTACACCATAAACTTTAATATTATTAACTATTGCTGCCTCTTTAACATTTTGTTTGGGAAGTATAAAACCTTTGAAACCTTTTTCTCTCGCTTCAATAGCAATTGGCAGAGCACCTTTAATGGGTTGTAAACTACCATCTAATGAAAGTTCTCCCATTATAATATAATCACTAATATTTTCCGAATTTATCTCCTTTGAAGCTCCTAAAATACCAATTGCTATTGGAAGATCATAAGCTGAACCTTCTTTTCGTATATCAGCAGGCGCCATATTTATTGTTATCTTTTTCCCTGGAATTTTATATCCATTATTCCTCAATGCTGCCTCTATTCGTTGATGACTTTCCCTAACAGCATTATCAGGTAAACCTACTAAAAAAAACTGTATCCCCTGATCAATATTAACTTCAATGGTTATGGTAATTGCGTTAATCCCATAAATAGCACATCCATAAGTTTTAACAAGCATAAAATTTAATTAATTACTTATTTATTAAAATTATTTTTTGGTTTATATTTTGATTTACTTAGTATTTTTTGTGCATCCTTTTCATTGATTAACTCATTCAAAGTAGTATTTTTATTATTGTTCATAAATGCTCTAACTATTTGCCAGCCTATCCAGCAGCCAATCCTTGATGGAGATTCTCGGGAGAAAACAGATGTGAAAGGACCATCAATTATAAATTTATTTATGGCCTGGTAATCTGTTGAATACAATAATTTGTTTTCTATAAAAAATGCCCAAATATTTGATTCGTTTTTTTTACACCATTCTAATTGTTTTTTTGTATATTCGATTTTTTGTTCATCTGGCATATCAGGAAGCATTGCGTCCAAAAAATATAATATTTTCCCTCTTTTTATTATCTGATTAAGAAATGTTGTATTTGAATCTTTATAATTTATTTTACTGCTTGCTATTTCTTCCATACAATCCCTGACAATAGATTTTTTATTTAGCCATAATACTTTGTATTCAGGAATTCCTATCTGTCTGTATTGTTCATAATCTTTTCCCATATACATATCAAGTGCAATAACTAATACACTATCTGCAAATATTATATTATGTTGGTAATCTAAACCTGAAATATATGTATAAACTTGTGGAATTTTTTTGTTTGGAAAATAATATTTGTAATACTTAAAGGCTGTTGTAAGTTGATGCTCTAAATCATCCAACTTAGGGTATTTTTTTATACAATCTCTATAAATATTTATCAATATTGGGTCATTGATATAATCTCTTATTTGGATAAGATTTAAAGTGTCATTAAGATTGGCATCTAAAAAAAAACTATAATCTTTTTTAAGTAATTGCAATTGCTCTTTTAAACTATCATTATTTATTTTGAATAGCGCTTCCCCATACCGTTTTATTTTTATATCATTAACTTTAATATGAGAAATATTTACCTTAAGTCTTCTTTTTTTATTCCAACTACAAGAAAAGACGGAAAAAGTTAAAATCAAAAAGATTAATAAAAGTTTGTTTTTCATTCGAAATAAAATTATATTGATAAAGTTATTGTATTGAAAATGATAATATTCAATATATTAAATGACACTTATTTAAATAATTAATAATAAATGATTTTACTGAATAAAAAAATATCTTTATTGTAAGTATTTTTTTAGAGTATTTTCCAGCCCAATGAAATATTAATAAGATTGCTTTTTGATTCCATGCTCTGGATGTCGGAGATATCATTTATGCCCCATTCATATCTAACATCAATGGTGAATTGTGAAATATCAATACCTGCACCAGCCTGTATCCCCCATATAGCATTTTTAAAATCATTTTTAGATAGAGGCTCGGAAGATGATTGACCTTCCCCAATTTTAACATCAACTTCTTTGTTTAAAATAAATGAAGCAACAGGTCCAGCATTAATTCTTAATTTAGCAATTTTTAAATCAATTATTTTATATCCGAGTAATATTGGAATATCTAAAGTGTTTAATTTTATTTTATTGTCAATTGTACCAACTCCAGGATCAATAGTGGGATTGAATTTTAATTTCCCGCCTTTTCTAGTGAAATATGCTTCTGGTTGGATATAAGCTTTCCCTAAATTGAGTCTTAGAAAAACACCTGCATTATAACCTAATATTGACTCTTCATTATATTCATTAATGTCAGAAGTTAGTTTGGATGAATTAAACCCTGCTTTTATTCCAAAATTCGGAATCTGTGAAAATACAGTAACACTCAATAAAACAAATAATAAAAATGAAACCAATTTTTTCATAACTTTTTATTTTTTTAATTAAACACTATTTTTTAACAAATGTAAACATTTATTTATCATAAAATAATAAAAATTATGACTAATTTAAATTTTTTTAATATAAGGAAATATATTTTTTACAAATATTAATAATTTCATTTGCGAAAGCCTTAGTGTTCTATTGTAATTTAAGTGTTGCAAATACATCGAAATATTATTCAAACTAAAATAATTTATTTATAGTATTGGAATTACAAAAAAAATATTATTTTAGTTGTCTAAACCAATAAAATTTTAAACATCATGAAAAATTTATCTTTTAAAAGAAACTTGAGTGTATTATTTATCATTAGTTTGTTTTTTTGTTCATCTTTTATAGCAAATGCTCAGGATGAATTTTCTAAATTTATTAATTCGAGTAAAAAAGATGCAAATAAAATTACTAAAGTTTATGCAGGTCCAATGTTGAAGGCTATTGGTAATAATTTCAACAATGGATGGTATACAACAGCCGAACCTCTTAAAAAATTCAAATTTGATTTCAGGTTAATAGCAAGTTTTTCTTTTGTGAGTGAACAAGACAAGACATTTGATTTGAATGCACTTGATTTGAAGTATATCTCAAGTGATGAGAATAAACTTCCAACTATCCTGGGTAAAAAGGATGAAGCTTCAACTTTTACTGTTAAAGCTGATGACCCTAAGATTGTCGGAGAACTTAAGTATGTTGGCAAATACAAAATTCCAACAATTGGAATAGGAGGCTTCCCCGGTCTAACGCCTCAATTAAGCATTGGTCTCCCAAAAGACAATGAATTTATGTTCAGGCTCCTTCCTCCTTTGAAATACTCATCTTTTGGTATAGAATCTCTTAAAACAAGTGTATGGGGTATAGGACTGAAACATAATATAAAACAATGGATACCAGGCATAAAACATTTACCTTTTTCTATGTCTCTTATGGGTACATATTCTAATTCTAAATTGACAAAATGCGGTCCTATTTTGAATGCTGATGATTTATTAGTAAATTATTCAGAAGATCAAAAAACAGATATTTTAAATAATCAAAATTCAAATCTATTGAATTATGATGAGCAGTTAATGAAATTTAATACCACTTCATGGAATCTTAGTTTACTCGTTTCTAAAAAGCTGCCTTTTATCACTTTCTTTGGAGGTTTAGGTTTAACTCATTCAGATAATAGTGTTGAATTAACAGGCAATTATCCTTATCTAAAATTTGATGAAAATGAAAATGAGATGATTGATAATATTGATGATCCTATTGATATTGGAGTTGATGAAACTCAGTTTGGCATAACTGCAGGTATGCGTTTCAAATTGGCATTTTCCAGTCTTACAGTATCTGGCACTTATTCGCCTGATGGGTATTCTTCTGTAACTGCTGCTTTGGGTTTTGGGAATTTTAATTAAAGCCAGTCCATAAAGTCAGTATTTGAATCAGAATGTTCATTTTCAAGACTTGCGAAGTCAAAAAAGCATAGTTCCGATTTGTGCTTTTTGTTGGTTTTTAAAAAACCTTACAAAAGCTACATCGCTATGAATAATTTTTCGACGTGCATAACGCAGAGAACAGACATCATGGACAAACATTAATAAATCTTAATATCAATTTAATTATATTTGTTTTTTCATTATTTATTGATAATTTTACATTATTTATATCGTTTATTTATATAATTATTTTTTTAAACTTTTTAAATTTATGAAAAAACTATCCTTATTCCTTTTAGCAATTCTTGTCTTATCAATTAATAAAAATTTTGCACAAAAAACACAACAAAAGAATTATCATTTTGGTTTTAAATTTTCGCCAAATATTGGATGGTTAAACCCAGATACAAGAGATTACTCAAATGATGGAACATCTTTAGGATTTTCCTGGGGTTTTATCAGTGAGTTCCCTTTTGCTGAAAATTATTCCATAGTTACCGGATTTAATGTTGTTCAGACTTCAGGTAAATTATCAATCCCTTATCAACAAAAAGATGAGAACGGAGTTGTTCTTTATGAAGGTAAATTAAAAAGAAATTATCATTTAAAATATCTTGAAATCCCTCTTATGCTCAGAATGCAAACCAAGAAATTCAATTATAAAATTGGAGATATTAATTATTATGGGCAAATTGGTTTATGTACAGGCTTTAATTTAAGAGCCAAAGCAGATGACGATTACGATATAAAGATTGGACAAGAAAAAAATTCGGAAAATAATGTTGATATCAAAGATAATATAACATTAATAAGAGAATCCTTAAATATTGGTGGAGGTATAAGATATAATATTGGTGCAGCAAATTCGCTTTTGTTCGGTATAAATTTTAATAATGGTTTTGTTGATATCTTGAAGGGTCATAATACTAAAACCGATGAAAAGGAAGATGCAATATTAAATTATTTTGAAATTAGTGTTGGTGTTTTATTTTAATATTTTTTCTTTGCAATTTTACCAATATCTCAAAAATTATATATTATTATAATAAATTGATCATAAACCGTTAAAACCGTTTCAACAATTTTTTCTTATTGTTTATCCCTCTTAAGCAGAATCATACAAACAAATAATTAAAATAATATGAAGATAGCTCTATCACAATTGAATTATTTTATTGGGGATTTTCAAGGGAATATTGATAAAATAAAAAATGCTATTAAAAAGGCAAGACAAAAAAATGCAGATTTAATTGTTTTTGCCGAATTATCGATAACCGGTTACCCCCCAAGAGATTTTTTGGAATTTGATGATTTTATTCAAAAATGCAATAATGCTTTAAAGTCCATAGCTAAAGAATGTGTTGGAATCGCTGCTATTGTTGGCACTCCTACAATAAATCCTGCTCTAAAGGGAAAAGATTTGTATAATTCTGCTTGTTTTCTCGCTGATGGGAAAATAAAACAAGAGATTCATAAAGCCTTACTACCTACTTACGACATTTTTGATGAATACAGATATTTTGAGCCTTCTAAAGATTTTAAGATTATAAATTATAAACACCATAGTATAGCAATTACTATTTGCGAAGATTTATGGGCAGTGAATCCTGATTCTTTATATGTTTTAAATCCAATGGATGAACTTGTAAAGGAAAATCCTGATATGATGATTAATATTGCTGCTTCACCATTTAGCTATTCTCAGGCAAATGAAAGGAAAAATATTTTTATTAGTAATACTAAAAAATATCATTTGCCTTTATTTTATGTAAATCATGTAGGGGCACAAACAGAATTACTTTTTGATGGAGGCTCAATGGTTGTTGATGCTAAAGGTAATGTAATTGATGAGCTTAAGTATTTTGAGGAAGATTTTAGAATTTATGATTTTGAAGATATTCAAAATTTTAAGTTTAAATCTAAGGCTAAAAATGAAAACAAAACAGAGAAAATACCACTCATTCATGATGCTTTGATAATGGGCATTAAAAATTATTTTAAAAAATTAGGGTTCAAAAAGGCAATATTAGGTTTATCAGGCGGCATTGACTCTGCTGTAACACTTGTGCTTGCTGTTAAAGCTCTAGGTAAAGATAATGTGAAATCGATATTACTGCCTTCTGAATTTTCTTCCACTCATTCTATAAATGATGCTAAAGATTTATTAAAAAATCTTGACTCAAGTTATAATATAATAAATATAAATGAAATTTACAAAAGTTATAAAGACACTTTACAAGCACTTTTTAAAAATTTACCTTTTAATATTGCTGAAGAAAACTTACAGGCTCGTATAAGAGGCGTTATTTTAATGGCACTCTCAAATAAATTTGGATATATTTTATTGAACACATCTAATAAAAGTGAAGCTGCTGTTGGTTATGGAACATTATATGGTGATATGTGTGGAGGTTTGTCTGTTTTAGGTGATGTTTATAAAACAGAAGTTTTTCAGCTTGCAAAATATATTAATAAAGATAAAGAAATAATACCTTACAACACAATAATTAAACCTCCTTCAGCAGAATTGAGGCCAGGACAAAAGGATTCTGATTCTTTGCCTGATTATGAAATTTTGGATAAGATATTATATCAATATATAGAACTTCGTAAAGGGCCAAAAGAATTGATTAATCAAGGTTTTGATGAAAAGATTGTAAAAAATGTCATGAAACTTGTTAATACAAATGAATACAAAAGATATCAAACCCCTCCAGTACTAAGAGTTTCACCAAAGGCTTTCGGAATGGGAAGAAGAATGCCTATTGTGGCAAAATATCTTGCTTGATATTCTGATTTGTTATTTATCTCCAATTA
>CAYNBX010000089.1:0-5150 GCA_964395505.1 uncultured Bacteroidales bacterium
TCTATCATTTTAAGCTTTAATAGATTATATTTATCAATATTAGCTGAATTTATTGGCTTTGCAGGAGGAGATTTTACTTTCAAAGGGTCAATAGCTTTACCATTTTTAAAGATTCTAAAATCAAGGTGTGGACCTGTTGCTAAACCTGTCATCCCAACATAAGCTATTGTTTGCCCTTGTTTTACATAAACCCCTCTTTTAATTCCTTTTGCATAACGTGAAAGATGACCATATAAACTAGTATAAACGCTATTATGTTTTATTTTTACATATCTTCCTGCTCCCATTCTTTGATAAGCAGTTTTTATTATAATCCCATCACCTATTGCGTGTACTGGTGTTCCTATTGGTGCAGCATAATCAACTCCATGATGAGGTCTTCTGATTTTTAATATAGGATGCCATCTTATGTTAGAAAATTTCGAACTTATTCTCCTATACCGCAAAGGTGCTTTTAAAAAAGTCCGCTGCAGACTATTTGCATTATCGTCAAAATAATCTCCAACACTATCTTGCTCAAAATAAAAAGCATAATAATCATTGAAATCATGATAAAAACATGCTGCTAAGACCTTGCCTAAACCTATATACTTTTCATCAACATATAAATCTTCATATATTACTCTATATTTATCTCCTTTCTTAATATCAAAAAAATCTATTGTCCACGTATAAATTTCGGATAATTCTATAGATAGGTAAGGATTTGTCCCATTTGCCTTCATATTATCCCATAGCGATGAATTTATAATACCTGATGCTGTCTTGATTTTTCTTTTAATTGTTTTCTTGCCTGCATAAACTTTTACAGAATCTTTCAAATAAAATACTACATAAGAAGTTGGCGAATCCTCATAAATTAAATACTGCACTTTTCTCATTGAATCATTTGAACATAAAACAGTATAATTATTTCCATATTTTATTTTTCTAACATCAAAAATATGCTTTGATTTTTTTGCAAGTAAATCAATGGTCGCATAATCCACATTATACTTTAATAATATTTCTGATAAATTCTCATTACGTTTAACTTTCTCTTTAATGATTATTAAAGAATCAGTAATTATTCCATATTCAATATTATGCTCAGGCTCTGGTCTTTTAATCTCCTGTTTTTTTATGGTCTTTATAGTTTTATTTTTATTGTAATTATCAGCAACAATGACAATCACAAAAGCTAAAGCAACTAAAATTATAATCTCAATAAAAGTTTTTTTAAACATAATTTTAAAAATTTGTGACTAAAACAAAAAAACAGGGCATTAAAGGCCCTGCAGTAAAAGTCATTGGTATTTTATTAAGGTTAAATATTATTTATTTTTTTCAGCGAAATCCCTACCAGTCTTCAAAGCATCGAGATTAGTCTTAATAATTTTATCTCCTTTGTTTTCAAATATTTTAATTACAGCATTCTGAATTAATTTATAATCAACATCAATGAAAGGAGAAGCAGCACCAAGCATAACCATATTCATTGATTTTGAGGAGCCCAAAGTATTAGCTATTTCATCAGCATTTAAAGCAATATGATTAGGCACTGCATTAATTTCATCCATAACTTTATCTATAGCAGGATAATTGGGAATATTATTAAATGGTTTTGTATTTGTAATCAACCATCCATCATCAGAAAGCATAGGTAAATATCTAAGGGACTCCATAGGTTCAACAGAAAGTATCATATCAGCTTTACCAGAAGGTATCAAATCAGAAGCTATTTCTTTGTCAGAAATACGAAGGTTTGACTGCACAGCGCCTCCACGCTGGCTCATACCATGAACTTCCGCCTGTTTTAAAAATAAACCTGAATCAACAGCTGCATAAGCAATCACAGCAGCTATGGAAAGTATCCCCTGTCCTCCTACTCCTGATAATACTATGTCTTTTTTCATTTTTTATGTTATTAATAGATTTTTCATAATTAATTAATAATACTTCAAATAAATATTATTAATAAAGAAGCAAGAAAAAATTTAATCTTTATTTCTGTTTTATTTTTGCTTTTGCTCTCACCCTCTTGCTTAGAGTCTGAACACATTCTCTTCGGGGAATAATAACAGAAACCCCATTATAATTTATTTCTTCTTTAATAACTTTTACGTTTTCAAGGTGTCTATTTTTTAAAGGTTTTATAACACGTATATGTTCTTTTTCAACTCCAATTCCTGTACATATTTGTTCTAATTTACCAAAAGCAGCAGTTTTTTGTCCACCTGTCATTGCAGTAGTAAAATTATCAAGGATAAAAACTGTGATGGATGAATTATCATTAACAGCATCGAGCAAGCCTGTCATACCAGAATGAGTAAAAGTAGAATCACCAATAACAGCAATAGCAGGCAGAAGGCCGGCATCAGCAGCACCTTTAGCCATATTTATAGAAGCTCCCATATCAACACAAGAATTTATGGCTTCCAAAGGAGGCAAAGCACCTAAAGTATAACAACCTATGTCAGAAAAAACTCTCCCTTTAGTCAGTCCTTCAAGTGCAGCATTTAAAGCAATAAAAGTATCTTTATGCGGACAGCCCGGGCAAAGTGATGGAGGCCTGTTTGCTACTATTTTCGGGACTTCTTTGACTGATGTATCATTCATTCCCAGAGCAACAGCAACAATATTAGGATTCAATTCCCCATCTCTTGGGATTGTCCCATCTAAACGACCTCTTATTTTTAATCCTTTTGAAAGAACGCCTTTAACCATTTCCTCTATCAATGGTGCCCCTTCTTCAATAAATAGCAACTGATCACATTCTTCTTCTATCTTTCTAATCATATTGACAGGCAAAGGATATTGAGTGATTTTCAGTACAGGATACTGACATTTTCTATCTTCATAATTTTCCATCAAATAATTAAATGCAATACCACTTGTAATGATTCCTATATGTTTATCTTCACCATCAATATACTTATTAAAACGTGAATTTTCAGCTTCTCTCTCAAAATCAACCTGATCTTTAATTAAGACTTTATACCTTTTACGAGAAAAAGCAGGTAACAAAACAAATTGATGAAGATTTTCAGGCAACTTTAATTCATTTTGTTCCCGTATTTTTTTTCTTACAATAACTGCTCTTGAGTGTGACAAACGAGTCGTCATTCTGATCAATACAGGAATTTTATATTTTTCAGAAAGGTCAAATCCATAATGAGCCATTTCATAAGCTTCTTGCTGATTAGAAGGTTCTAAAACAGGCACCATAGCAAATTTCCCATAGAATCTTGAATCTTGTTCATTTTGTGAAGAATGCATTGACGGGTCATCAGCAGAAGCAACAATAATACCACCGTTAGCTCCTGTAATTGCTGAATTCATAAAAGGGTCGGCAGCAACATTCAAACCAACATGTTTCATACAAACCATTACTCGTTTTCCTGCATAAGACATACCTAAGGCAGCTTCCATAGCTGTTTTTTCATTAACAGACCATTCGCTGCGTATATTTTTTTCACGTGCTTGTTTTGACTTCTGTATATACTCAGTTATCTCAGTAGAAGGAGTTCCCGGATATGCATAAACACCTGACAAACCAGCATCAATAGCCCCCTGTGCTAAGGCTTCATCTCCTAATAATATTAACTTTTGCATTTTATGATAAATCTTTTTTAATTTTACAAATGTAGTAAAATCTTATTAAAATGGGAGAAAAAAATCTAATTTATAAATATTCCTTTGTTTTTTTTAAATTCTATTATTTACAATAAAACTCTATCATTCTTGAAATAGCTCTTTGACATACAGGGCAGAAGCCTTTTGCTTTATTCGATTTCATTCTGCAATCCTGAAAAGGACTATAAACTCCCTTAGCAACATAACCCCCACCTTCAAAAACTCCAACAGTATTTTTATATTCCTTGGCTCTTGGAGTTGGAACAGGTGTATCTTTATCCAGCATATCTTTCCATTTCTTATCAAAGTTCACTAAAGTAGTAATATTTGGTTCCCAGGGTTCAACTTTAAGGTTATAATAATTTTCATAAGCAACATCAGAAGTATAATATTCATCGGCCAAACCGGCAAAACCATGTCCAAACTCATGAAGACAAATAAGCTTTGTGAGTTTATTATCAGAGGTGCAAGCAGTAAAATGATTAAAAAAGCCTCCTCCACCATACCTTTTTGTGTTAATCAAAACATAAATCTGATCATAAGGCACATTTGCTGCAATATCCCTTATTGATTTAGTATCAAGTGTTGATAAATAACGAGGTATATCAAAAGTATAATAACTTGAATTTACTGCAGTATTTTTATAGATATGCTCGCCCGGCACATCAGTCCCTGATTGCTGAGAAACGGATTCTAAGGCATAAATATTAAATTTATCTTTATATTTATTGTAAGGTGCAGCATTGAAAAAATATCCTGCAATACGTTTTACATCCTTTCTGAATTTTGCAATCTCATCTTTAGTATATCCTTCAGCAATAAATGCAACATCAACTTTTACAGCAGGATCACCTGAATAAATTATTTTCGATGATTTACAATATATTGGCTTTTCACGATTAATAAAATAATCATCCGGATTTATATACAATTGAAAGAGCTTGTAAAATTTACCATCATTATAAGCTCTTTTATCAATTTCAAAGAGAACTGTTTTTTTAGGAAAAGGAAACACTGAAGTCTGATAAAAAGCCCTGTTTATCCTTTTAGCTTCAGCAGTAGTTTGCCATTCCTGGAATAAAGTGCAAAATCCCCTTGAATAAATCAATTTATTATTAGAAGAATCAAACACTAATATCCTGAAAGTCCCATAATTGAAAGTATCTATTAAATTTACTTTTGAACCACCCCAATATGGTTCCTGCTTTAACTGATTTAAATACACTGTAGTTTCATTAGCATTACCTCCAAGAAAATAATCTACTCTTAATGTTTTTGAAATAAAATAATTATCAAAATTTACTGCTGTTACTTTTTGGGGTAATTTAACTGCACCTAATGTTTTTTTCTGTATCTTGTTTGTTATGCAAGATGTAACAAAAAACATTAAAATCAAATAATAAAAATATTTCTTCATAATTATAATAACTTAAATGTTTACAATAGCACAACATTCATACACGAAAATTAGATATGAAATTTTAAATCTCTTAAGTTAGCTCATAAGAGTTCCATTACAAATTTTAATACAAATT
>CAYNBX010000089.1:5250-7588 GCA_964395505.1 uncultured Bacteroidales bacterium
TTACAAATTTTAATACAAATTCATAAACAGAAAAAAATGTAAAATAAAAAAAATTGAAACTATAAAAACTCAAGGCTTATATTTCATAATAACATTTAATTGATTTGATTTTTTCTGAAATATATAAAGCAAGCATTAATAGTTGAAACAAGGGACATAAAAATATTAAAGATCATTCTTCTATAAAAATTTCCCAATAACCTTGCACAAAAATTTTAAATTCAAGTTCTTAATCATGAAATCCACTATGAAGTTTGTTTGGCATCCTATAATTTATTTTTGCTGTAAAAGGAAACTCTAAATTCTCCAGGTCTATAAAAACAGAAGTTATCAATTGAGTGCCACTACCAGCATATAAAAAAAGATTGCCAACTTCAACTCTTGAACACATTTTTCTAATCATAATCTCAATTTAATTATGGTCACCAACTTTCACATCCTTCATTTTCATTAAGTTAATACCTTCAATGTTCCTTTTAGATATGATTTCATATACTGCTTGCTTTTCTTTGCCAATAAATTTATCTCTTCTCCATTGACCTTCAGCCACACTATCTTTACCATTAATTGAAAACGTATATTCTCCAAAGCCATTCTTTAATACTTTTCTCCAATGACCGGTAGAGACAAGTCATACCTTATCTCTAAAAATTTACGTATTTAAAGATATTCTATCTTATTTTCAGCATTTTACGACATGCCCTCACTCCTATTTGATTTCTTAGGATATAATAATATATACCACTACTGCATTGGCTACCAGAGTCATCTAATCCATCCCATGATATTTTATAAGTATTCTTAGCAAATTCACCATTTAACAACATCCTTACCTGATTTCCCCGTGTATCATAAATAGCAAGTTCTATAACCTCTTTTTTAGGGAGAGAAAACTGGATGCTGGTGTTATTAATAAAAGGATTGGGCGAATTTTGATGCAGAACTATTTGTGACTGTGAAGCAGCCTGTTCATTAATGCCTAATAAATTACCCTGATTATCAGTCTTTGCCAGACAAGCATAATGTTCACCGCTACCACCACTCCATCCTGTCATCACAAAACCCTCATCAGAAGTTTTTTGCATAGAAGAAAATAACGGACATTCATTATGAGAAGGAACAGCATGTGTCCATAATGTATCTCCCTGGGAACTTATTTTTGCAATATTTCCATAACCTAAAGTCCCTACAACTACAAAAGCACTGTCAGCAGTTTCAACAGCTGAGTTAACATAAGTAAAGTATCCGCCAAAAGGAAATAAATATTCCCATAATTGCACTCCATTGCTGTCAGTTTTCATTACTGCCTGTGTACCATTCCATGCACCTGTTATCAGAAAACCATTATCAGAAGTAACTAAAACGGAACGGGGTGAACCATCTTTAGATGTATAAGTAATCTGCCACATAAGATTCCCTTCGCCATCAATTAAAAAAAGATTAGGATACCAGCCTCCTCCAGCAAACAATTGAAAATCACCAATTACAGCATAATTACCGTTAGAAGCAGCACACATGCTTGTAGCTCCATTGTTGTTATTAGTAAAATATGTCTTTTCCCATAGTTTATTACCACTCTCATCAATTTTAAATATATAAGCTTTTGTATCAAGAACACCGCAAATAATAAAATAGTTGTCTGCTACCGGTAAAATAAATGAAGAACCATCTCCTGCTAAAGAATTACCAAAAGTAAAATCCCATTCCATATTACCGGATGCATCTGTTTTAAACACCCAACCATCCTGGTAGCCAGCACCATATGAACTCGTATTAGCAGCGATAAGATAGCCGCCATCACTGGTCTGTCTAACACATCTGCCCTCATCATTATTCTCGCCTCCATAAGTTTTTGTCCAGAGTGTATCTCCGCTACTATTGGTTTTTATGAGCCATACATCGGATAAACCAGCACCAAATGATGATGTCTTTCCGACAATAATATAACCGCCGTCATTAGTTGTACTTACGAAATTCCCGAAATCATCCGCATTGCCCATAAAAGTTTTATAAAAAGTTTCCTGAGCTTTTATACTCCCCAGAAAACACAAGATGCTAATAAAAAATACACTTGACTTTTTCATAAAATTTGTAATTTTCATAATAATCTCCTTTTTTTTTAATTAATAAATTAGAATGTTAGAATTGTACAAAAAATTTATTTTCCCGACAAATATAAACATATTTTCTCTAAAATCCATACATATTTTTAAAAAAATATTTTAATTCTCTTCAAATTTTATCATATATTTATAAATTATGAAAAAACTTGAACGATTTTTTTCGCAGCTACCGCACGATTGCATCGTGTGGTTTTACGCTATAATTACATTATCTA
>CAYNBX010000090.1:0-7560 GCA_964395505.1 uncultured Bacteroidales bacterium
GATTACTTGATTTTTGTTCTTCTGTCAATGATTTATTACAGTATCCTTTTTCGTTTCAAAACAGAACATTTTTAATATTTCAAGAGTTATTCAAAAAAAATATCTTGAATCTCCATTGAAAAAAACTTAAAATTATTATATTGAAGATTCATAGAACACTAAAATATATACAGAAAATAATGGTTTTAATTATGTTGTTAAATACATCAATTTTCGAAAACTAAGTATAAAAGATACTTTAGAAAAATATTTGCAAGAATTATAAAGAAAAAGGGAATAATCCTTCATCAAAAGTTGAAGACCAGGTAAATGATGGAATTTATGAACATTTATAAAAATTATTAAAAAAGACCTTAAAAATTATATTTTAAGGCTTTAATGATATTTTTCTTTTTTCTCAATAGTTTTTTTAGATTTTGATATAATAATTTTAATTTCTTGTTTTTTTTCATTGAAATCCACAGTAATAACGTCGTGTTTATTCAATTTTGTTTTAATCATTTCTTCAGCCAAAGGATCTTCAATATATTTTTGAATAGCACGTTTTAAAGGGCGAGCTCCGAATTTAGCGTCCCAACCTTTTTCAACAATAAAATCTTTAGCTTTATTTGTAATATTTATTTTATAACCAAGATTATTAACTCTTTGGAATAGTTCCTTAAGTTCTATGTCAATTATCTTATGAATATCTTCACGTTCAAGGGAGTCAAAAATCACCACATCATCAATTCTGTTTAAGAATTCAGGTGCAAAAGTTTTTTTAAGAGCATTTTCTATAACACTTTTAGCATAATTTGAGCTTTCTGATTTTTTAGCATAAGTATTAAATCCAATACCTTTTCCAAAATCCTTTAATTGTCTTGAACCAATATTTGAGGTCATAATAATGATAGTATTTTTAAAATCAACTTTATGTCCAAGGCTGTCAGTAAGTACTCCATCATCCATAACCTGAAGCAAGATATGAAATACATCAGGGTGAGCTTTTTCAATTTCATCTAACAAAACAACAGAATAAGGTTTTCTTCTAACCTTTTCTGTCAGTTGTCCACCTTCTTCATAACCAATATAACCAGGAGGAGCCCCGACTAATCTTGACACAGAAAATTTCTCCATATACTCACTCATATCTATACGAACCAATGCATCAGTTGAATCGAAAAGACATTGAGATAATACTTTAGCGAGGTAGGTTTTACCAACTCCAGTAGGACCTAAAAAAATAAATGAGCCGATTGGTTTGTTAGGGTCTTTTAATCCAGCTCGATTACGACGTATTGCTTTCACAACTTTTCTTATTGCATCATCTTGTCCAATAATATATTTCTTAAGTTCATCTTCCATATTTATCAATCGATTACTTTCATTTTGTGCAATACGTTGAACAGGAATACCAGTCATCATTGAAACAACTTCTGCAACATCTTCTTCAGTAACTTTTTCTCTATGTATTTGAGCTTCTTTATCCCATTTTATTTTCTCATCTTCAAGTAAATACATAAATCTCCTCTCATTATCTCTTAATTTAGCAGCTTCTTCGTATTTTTGCTTATTAATAGCCAATGTTTTTTTTCTTCTTGTTTCTTCAATCTCTTTTTCCAGATTAATTATTTTTTCAGGTACATGGATATTTGTTATATGTATCCGTGAACCAGCTTCATCAAGAGCATCGATAGCTTTATCAGGCAAATAACGGTCGCTTATATACCTGTCTGTTAAATAAACACAAGCCTTAATTGCATTATCAGTATAAGTTACCAGATGATGATCTTCATATTTTTCTTTTATATTTTGGAGTATTTCAATAGTTTCTTCAGGAGTTGTTGGGTCAACTAAAATTTTTTGGAATCTTCTTTCAAGTGCTCCGTCTTTTTCTATATATTGTCTGTAATCATTAAGTGTTGTAGCGCCAATACATTGAATTTCGCCTCGAGCCAGAGCAGGTTTAAACATATTTGATGCGTCCAATGAGCCAGAAGCATTACCTGCTCCAACTATAGTATGGATTTCATCAATAAACAAAATAATATCCGGATTTTTCTCTAATTCATTTAAAACAGCTTTCATTCGTTCTTCAAATTGACCCCTGTATTTTGTGCCTGCAACCAAAGAAGCCAAATCAAGGGTAAATATTCGTTTATTAAATAAAGCTCGTGAGACTTTTCTTTGTACAATTCTCAATGCCAGGCCTTCAGCTATTGCAGATTTACCCACACCAGGCTCACCAATAAGTATTGGATTGTTTTTCTTTCTTCTACTTAATATTTGAGCTATTCGTTCTAATTCTTTTTGTCGTCCTACAATTGGATCTAATCGATTTTCTTCTGCAGCTCTTGTAATATCTCTTCCAAAATTGTCAAGAACAGGAGTTTTTGTTTTTGAGCCTGACAGCTTTCTTATATTACTACCAAAAATTCTTCTGCTTTCTTCAGGATTATCGTCTTCTGCATCTCCAGCTATATCATCTTTTGGCTCAAAAAAAGAATTATGCCCCTTTTCAGAAAGAATCTTTTTTAAACCCTTTTTAACTGTATTATAATCTAAATTGTATGTATTAAAAGTTTTTGTTACGATATTATTTTGATCTTTAAGTATAGCTAATAAAAGATGACCTGTATCAATCTTATCACTGTTAAATGATAGGGATTCAAGATATGTTATTTTTAATGTTCTCTCAGCTTGTTTAACTAAAGGTATATTGTTAACATTGTCAATATCCTTTTTTTTAATGATATTGCCTTGTTTTAATAATGATTGTTCTATGGTTTTTTTTAATTTTTTGAGATCAATTCCCAGATAAGACATTACTTGCACTGCAGTACCTTTACCTTCTCTAATTATTCCCAATAGTAAATGTTCCACACCTATATAATCGTTTCCTAATCTTGATGCTTCTTCATGACTATATGATAAAACATCTAAAACTCTTTGTGTAAACTTTTCTTCCATTTTAGTATAAAAATATACAATATTCTCAAATTAATCAAATAAAATTATTATTAGTTTTATAATATTTTTTATATTGATATTATTTTTAATAATGATAACGTCATTTCTTAATTAAAATTATAATTCAAAATAGCAAATATTAATGTATCTCGTATTGTTTTATTGCATAAAATAATTAAAGTTTTTCTATAAAGTCAATAATATTAAAAATATTTTTAGATTTTAATTTTTAATCGATAGATAATTAATACAGTATAAATCTCAAATCCCAAATTGTCTTCCCTATTCACACTATTAGATAAAACGTAATTTAGTATATGAAACAAAATAGTTTTATATAATAATCTAACAGGGTAAAATGCTTGCTCCGTGTAATCCACAAACTATTCTAAAGTAATTACACATCGTGAGCATATTTAATAAGGTTAAATTGTTAGAACATCACATTATAAAAAGATAATAAACAAATATCGTTATATCTGTTAATGCAAAATTAATGAAAAATATTAAAATTAATATTGTATTTTTTTAAAATTATAATTTCTATTAATAACTGAAGTTTCGGAAATAGTAATTTATTTATTGTCAGATATTTAAGAATTGCAAAAAGCTAATAAATAGAATAGAATTGCATTTTATACAACTAATAATGAGTGTTTTATTGATATAATTCCAGATTAATAAGAATTTTGTGAATTTAAAAATGTATATGTAATTTCTTACAAGAAACCTTATTTTTAATTTTATCTCTTATTTTTCGTATCAATTAGTTTGGCAACAATGCTTACAGCAATTTCCTGTGGCGTTTCAGCTGCTAACTTTATACCTATTGGCATATCTATCTCATCAATTTCTTTTTCAGTCAATAATTTTTTTTCAAGGAATCTTTTTCTCGCTGCTGCTACTTTGTTTTTACTCCCGATCATACCAAGATATGCATGAGGTTTTTTAGCACATGTGGCAGTAAGATTTTCATCTATTGAGTGTTTATGAGTTGTGATAACAATATAGGTGTTTTCATCAAAAGCTGCTTGATCTACAGCTTTAAAATAATCTTTTTGAATGAAGTTGCAGTTTGGTATTTTTAAATCTTTAAAGATATCATTTCTTTGATCAAATAAAGTAATTCTGAAGTCCAGTTCTGAAGCAAACTTTGCGATAGTCCTTCCAACATGTCCGGCTCCGAAAATATATAACTTTTGAGATTGAATAATTGGTTCTATATAAACTTCAAGTGTGCCTCCGCAGTGCATCTCAAAGTCTTCTTCAAGTTGATAGAAAAATTTATCCGGTTTGTTTTGTTTAATAACTTTAAGAGCATCTTCAATAACCTTTTTTTCAACAATGCCGCCTCCTATAGTCCCAAAAATGTGTTTATCTTCTAAAACAATCATTTTTGCTCCTGATTTTCTTGGAGTAGAACCTTTGGTTTCTGTGATGATGCATAAAGCTGACCTGGTGTTTCCGTTTTTTAATTCTTTTATTTTTGAATAAATGTCTGTCATAGATTTCAAGGGTTTTTAGAAAATCAAATTAATATAATATTTTTTTATGATTATAAAATTTATAATAAAAATTGATAAATCTCTTAGAGATAGCTTCCCAGCTGTAATATTTTTTTATTGTATTAAAAGCGTTTATACCAATAGTTTCATTCAAATTTTTATCTTTCAAGAGTTTAATAATTATATCAGCAAATTCTTTAGGCTTGGTGGGGTCAATTAAGAAACCATTTTCATTATTATTAATAGTATTTTTAATTCCGCCAAATTTAGAGGCGACAACGGTTTTGCCGCAAGCCATTGCTTCCAGAGCAGTCATCCCAAAGGGTTCAAATAATGAAGGCAAAACAAAAAGCTTAGCTTTCTGATAATATGGAACAAGAAGTTCATCTGGCACATACCCAATTATTTTTACTTTTTCTCCCATATTTTTGTCTTTTATAATTGTTTTCATTTTATTAAAAACGCTTATCTCCCTTTGGTTTGGCTTAGGTGAGCCTCCACCTATAACGAGATAAATATTATCTATATTTTTTCTGACTATATCAAAAGCATTGAGTAAAAAATCATGACCTTTATTAGTATCAATTCTGCTTAAACAAAATATATAGTTTTCAGCTAAGTTTGTTTTTATTTTTTTATCAAATTCATTTTGTATATGGAATGTATGAATATCAACGCCGGGAGGAATATTAACAATATTATCTGCATAAAAATTATATAGTTTATTTAATTTCTCCCTTTGAATTTCAGAAGTAACAGTCTGAGCATTTACAGATTTAAAAATCCTGAGTTCTTCGTTTATTCTATGATTGAAATTATATTTCTTTTCCATTTTTTGAGGGTCTCCACCCATCTGTTGACGTTTCCATGCTCCCAGGGAATGAGCTGTGAAATATGAAGGTTTGTTTAAGGCTTTAGAAACTTCAACTGTTATGATGCCAGCATCTACATAATGTCCGTGAAAAAGGTCATATTCTAATTTGTTTTTTTTTATAAATTGTATCATATTTTCAGAGAGTTCATCAAGTACCTTGTATATCTTCTCTTTAGGAATAAATTCCCAGGGACCTGCTTTAATTCTTACAACTCTGACATCAGGATTATCCGGAACACATTCTATTTGTTTTTTTGATTTATCAAACCATCTGGTGTAAATATCTACTTTATACCCAATCTTTGAAAGTGCTTTTGCTAAATTTAAAACATATACAACCTGTCCGCCTGTATCAGTTCTGCCAAGTTGAGGTACAGGATCAAAATACCCATGTGTGCTGAGCATACAAATATTTTTGATTCCTCTTTTATCTGATAAACTGCTTTGAATTTTCATATAATAATGCTTTTTTTATATTTGTTTTTTGATATATTAATTTACTTTTATGGCCTCATAATTTTTATCTATTATAATATCAGCATTTGATTTATGTGAGGCTATGATTTTATGTTCTATAATTAATATTTTATTTAGAAAATCATCCTGTTTTTCCCTGCTTCTTTTCTGACGCGATTCTATTGTGTCCTGATAATTCCTATCTATAAAAATTCTAATATCTGCATTTTTTAAAATTGTTGTATAAGTACCTTCAACAATAATAACTTTAATGTCTTCTAAGTTTACAGTCTCTTTGTCTATCTTATCCTCATTAAAAATAACAAGAGGTTTTTCAATTTCATTTTCCCCTTGTAAAATACTTTTTATTTCTTGATCAATCAATTCAAGTTTTACCTCTGAAATCCCGATATTATTAATATTTCTTTTACGCATCTCAGCGTTTGTCTTTGGAGGATATACAAAATAATCATCTTGTTGAAAGATAAAACATTTAATATTTTTTTCAGAAAGTAAACTTGAGAGGGACGAGGCAATTTCTGATTTTCCGGCACCAGATTCTCCTGCAATTGTTATAATAAATTTATTTTTGCTTTCTTTTATTTTTTTATAGATAAGATTAAATATTTGCTTAGCTGCTTTGATATGATTCTCATTAATTAATAAAATATCTCCTCTCATTTTTTGTAGTTTTTATTGTTGTTTAATTAATTTCTGCATTTACCCATTTAATATAATAAGGTTTTTAAAAAAAATCATATTACAAATTTTTATATAAATAAATGCCAATGATTTTACTATGCTCAGTGCGGGATTAATGCACTTCACTTTCAACTTACACTTATGTTTTTTTAATGTTCATATTTACAATTTTATGATGTTACCCGTCAGTGCTTATGAGTCTTTGTTAGCGTTTTGTTGTTTCTTCTGTCTTCGCTGTGGGGCAGACAGGCTATTTTGAAATATTTGGCTTTTGCATGGGCTCGTGCGAATTGCAAATGTACTTGCTCTTATGGTTTGTATTTTATTTATTTTCCTGTCTGACATATTCTTTTGATACAAATCCTTTGCTGTATTTAAACATCATTATTATAAGTGCTAACCCATAAATTATTTGTCTCATATTCGCAGCGATGTTGCTTGGCATGCCGACAAATCGTAATGCTTCGGGCAATATTACTAAAACCGCTGCTGAAATGGCAGAACCCCATAAATTCCGCATACCTCCGATAATTACAATGGATAAAATAAAAATAGATTCATTTACTGTAAAACTTGTCGGGTCAATGTAGCTGATATAATGTGCGTATAACACTCCAGGTACAGCTGCAAACATAGCTCCGGTAGTAAAACTTGCCACTTTTGCGCGATAGACCTTTTTGCCGAGGCTTTTTGTAAAAATTTCATCTTCACTCAAGGCAATTAAAATTTTACCAAACGGGGATTTTGTAATGTTCCGCAGTAAATAATAAATAAGCGCGGTAAAAAACAGAGTTAGTAACAGAAAAGATATTTTGCTGTCAAAAGCATACCCGAAAATTGAAATGTCCGGAATACCGGGAATGCCAAGGGGACCATTAGTCAGGCTCATCCAGTTGTTCATGATTGAAAACAGAACTACCTGAATACCGAGTGTAATAATAACAAAATAATCATCTACTGTGCGTAAGGCAATTAAAGAAACAATAAACGCTATAATTCCGCTTATGAGCATTGCTATAGGTAAAGTGGCAAGAAAAGAGAAATGATAATTAACAGACAGGATTGCAGTTGTAT
>CAYNBX010000091.1:0-3486 GCA_964395505.1 uncultured Bacteroidales bacterium
CTCTACTTTTTATATCTTTGTCTTTTTAATCAATATCATTATTTATGAGAATTCAGCAGGCAATAAAAGATTCAATATTTTTAAAACAGAGAATATTAAAGGATAAATTAATATTAAAGACAATAGATAAGGTTATTAACGAAATAATTGATGCTTATAAAGCAGACTGCAAAGTTTTGTTTTGTGGTAATGGCGGCAGTGCAGCAGACGCCCAACATCTGTCTGCAGAGCTTTCGGGAAGATTTTATTATGACCGTCCTCCCTTATTTGCAGAAGCTTTACACGTTAACACTTCATACTTAACTGCTGTTGCAAATGATTATTCTTATGCTCTGGTTTATTCAAGATTGGTAAAGGCTAAAGGAAGAAAAGGAGATGTCTTAATAGGAATTTCTACTTCTGGAAATTCAAAAAATGTTATTAATGCTCTTGACCAGGCAAATAAAATTGGAATGATTACTGTTGGCTTTACAGGAAAAACAGGAGGAGAAATGAAAAAATATTGTAAGTATCTTATAAATGTTCCTTCCACTGACACTCCTCGTATTCAGGAAGCTCATATTATGATAGGTCATATTATTTGCGAACTCGTAGAATCTGCTCTTTTTTCTAAATAGTTTATAATGGAAGCAATTATTCTTGCTGGCGGTTTTGGAACCAGATTACAAAAAGTTGTTAATGATGTGCCTAAATCTATGGCTTTGATTAATAATAAACCTTTCCTTGAATATCAGATGAATTATTTGAAATATTATGACGTTAACAGGATAGTTTTATCTGTTGGATATAAAAATCAGATTATAAGTAATTATTTTAAAAATGAATTTAATTCTATTGAGATAAAGTATGCAAAGGAAGATGAGCCTCTCGGAACCGGTGGGGGTATTAAAAATGCTTTTAAAAAAATAAAGGGAAAACAGGCTTTTGTTTTAAATGGCGATTCATTGTTTAATATTGATTTGAATGAATTCTATAATTTTCATAAAAGTAAAAATTCTAATTTAAGCATTGCCTTGCGTTGTCTGCAAAATATTGACAGATTTGGCTCAGTGGAAATTGATGAGCATAACAGAATTGTAAATTTTATAGAAAAAAAATCTAAAAAAAACTCAGGTTATATTAACGGTGGTGTTTATCTAATTAAAAAAGTTTTTTTTCTAAATTTAGATTTCCCTGTAAAATTTTCTATTGAAAAAGATTGTTTTGAACAGATTTATAAAAAAGAAAAGCTTTATGGATTTACAAGTAATGATTATTTTATAGATATAGGAATTCCGGAAGATTATAAAAAAGCACAAAATGATTTTAAGAGATTTGAGTACTAAGAGTCTTAAATTTATTGGCATTGATAAAAAATGGACATTATTTCTTGACAGGGATGGTGTCATAAATAAACGTATTGTTGACGATTATATAAAAAAATGGGAGCAATTTGAGTTCCTGCCGGATGTTTTTACAGCCTTACGACATTTTTCTGATATTTTTGGAAAGATATTTATTGTAAGTAATCAGCAGGGTATTGGAAAAGGTTTGATGACTGAAAAGGACCTAATGGAAATTCACAATAAAATGTTGGAACAAATTAAAAATAATGGAGCCAGGATTGACAAAATTTACTTCTGCCCTTTTAAGAAAGAAGCAAATAGTATTTTTCGTAAACCAAATATTGGAATGGCTCTACAAGCAAAAAAAGATTTTCCTCAGATAAATTTTGAGAAGTCAATCATTGTTGGTGATTCTGTTACTGATATGCAGTTTGGTAAAAATATGAAGATGGTAAATGTTTTTATCTCAAGTGATGTTGGTACCATAAGAAAAAATCAACAAATTATTGATTTTGTGTTTAAAGACCTTTATGAGTTTTCTCAAAATATTTAAAATTCAACTTTCACAATTCCCCTTTCAAAATTATTTCTTGTGAGTCCACGATTAATTTTATTAAGTTTTTTAGTTTATACAATTTTGATTTTTGTAGTTTCCTGGATTACAAGCAGAAAATCAAATAATGAATCATATTATGTTGGCAATAGAAATTCACCCTGGTATGTTGTGGCTTATGGAATGATAGGAGCTTCACTTTCAGGGGTTACTTTTATTTCTATCCCCGGAGATGTGGGTTCTACCCAGTTTTCGTATATGATTATTGTTTTCGGATATTTGCTTGGCTATTATTTTATTGCCAAAATTTTACTGCCTTTATATTACAGACTTAATTTAACCTCTATTTATTCTTATCTCGAACAGCGTTTTGGCTTTTGGTCGTACAAAACAGGTGCTTTTTTATTTTTATTGTCAAGAGTTATTGGTGCTTCTTTTCGTATGTTTTTAGTAGTTAATGTACTGCAAATCTTTGTTTTTGATCAATGGAACGTGCCTTTTGGAATAACTGTTACTCTTTTTATTGCAATTATCATTCTTTACACTTTTAAAGGTGGAATAAAAACTATTATATGGACAGATACTATTCAAACAACTTTTATGTTAGTGGCTGTTGTTATATCTATTTATTTTATTTCTAAAGATATTAATATGAATTTTCCTGATTTAATGTCAACGGTTATTCATTCAAAATATTCAAAAATGATTTTTTTAGGATGGACTGATAAAAGGTTTTTTTTGAAAGAATTTTTTAGTGGTATTTTTATTGCTATTGTTATGACAGGCTTAGACCAGGATATGATGCAAAAAAATTTGAGTTGTAGAAACTTAAAAGAAGCTCAAAAAAATATGTATTGGATGAGTTCTTCTTTAGTGCCTGTAAATTTGTTGTTTTTAACTTTAGGAGCTGTTTTGTATATTTATGCAAATATGAAAGGCATTAATATACCTTCAAGGACTGATAATTTGTTTCCTATTATTGCTTTGAGATATTTAAGTCCTGCTGCAGGATTGGTTTTTATTATTGGCTTAATATCAGCAGCTTATTCTAGTTCTGATAGTGCATTAACTGCATTAACGACTTCATTTTGTGTTGATTTCTTAAATTTGAAGAAGAGGAGGGATTTATCAGAAAAAAAACGTATCAAAATACGTTATGTTGTTCATTTTTGTTTTGCATTTTTAATTTCAATGGTTATAATAATATTCCGTGAAATTAATAATGCATCTGTGATTTCCAGGTTGTTTACTGTGGCAGGTTATACTTACGGACCCTTACTCGGAATGTATGCCTTTGGCTTGTTTACTAACTTTGATGTAAAAGATAAATGGGTACCTTTTATAGCTGTTATTTCACCTGTTATTTGTTATGTTTTGAGCGAACATTCAGTAGAATGGTTAAATGGTTATAAATTTGGTTTCGAATTATTAATTTTGAATGGAATTATTACATTTTTTGCTTTATTAATAATTCATAAAAAAAATTAGTTTTTTTTAATATCTTAAAAAGAAATATTTATAATTGCAGTTTAAATTTTATGTTAATGAAATTTAAGACTTAAAATTTTTTAAAATTATCTTATTATTTGAATGAATGATTGTTTTATT
>CAYNBX010000091.1:3586-7554 GCA_964395505.1 uncultured Bacteroidales bacterium
TTATTTGAATGAATGATTGTTTTATTGGATGATTGGTTGATTGGAAGCATTAAAAAAATGTGTAAATAAAAATTGAGTACTGTATAAAAGCAAGTATGACCTCTTTCTAAGCCTCTCCTGTTGGAGAGGGAATTTCCTTTCTCTTTTTAGGAGAAGGGCTTAGGGGATGAGGTGAAAATAAGCTTAATCTTCCTTCAATTCTTATTCTTTTATTAAATACGTAGTAGTATCAACGGAAAAAATTATTAAAATGGAAAATTTAAGAACCAGGGCTTTAGAAATCTCGTTTACAAGGCAAGCGAAAAAAGTAGAGGCTCCATCAAGTAAGATTTCTGATTATTATGGAGAGATGACTTTTGATGAAGCAGCAATGCGTGAGTTTTTATCTGAAGAAGCATATAAAAAGGTGATTAATGCTGTTAAAAGAGGAGATAAAATTGAAAGGCGTATAGTTGATCAGATAGCAGCTTCTATGAAAGCGTGGGCAATAAGTAAAGGTGCAACACATTACACGCATTGGTTTCATCCATTAACAGGAGCAACAGCAGAAAAACATGACGCTTTTGTAAATCCTATTGGTAATGGTAAAGCCATTGAGAATTTTCCGGGAAAAGAATTGGTTCAACAAGAACCTGATGCCTCAAGTTTTCCTAGTGGTGGTATCAGAAACACTTTTGAAGCCAGAGGCTATACCGCCTGGGATCCTACATCTTCTGCATTTATTTTGGATAATACTTTATGTATCCCTACAATATTTGTTTCATATACAGGTGAATCTTTAGATTATAAAACACCTTTGTTAAAAACTTTATCTGTTGTTGATAAGGCTGCAGTTGATGTTTGTAAGTATTTTGGTAATAATATTACTAAAGTCAATGCAAGTTTAGGTTGGGAACAAGAATATTTCATGGTTGATACAGCTTTGTATAATGCACGTCCTGATCTTGTTTTAACAGGAAGAACAGTATTTGGTCATGCTTCTGCTAAAGATCAACAGCTCTCTGATCATTATTTTGGAATTATCCCTGAAAGGGTTATTAATTTTATGCAAGATTTTGAAATTGAAGCCCACAGACTTGGAATACCTGTTAAGACTCGTCATAATGAAGTTGCACCTAATCAATTTGAGTGTGCACCTGTTTATGAAGAAGCAAACCTGGCTGTTGACCATAATCAATTATTAATGCATTTAATTGAAAAAATTGCCAAAAGACATAACCTTACTGTTTTACTCCATGAAAAACCTTATGCTAAAATAAATGGTTCAGGGAAACATAATAATTGGTCTTTAATGACTGATACTGGTGAAAATCTCTTATCTCCAGGCAAGACAGCAAGAACAAATTTTAGATTTATAACATTTTTAGTAAATATTATTAAAGCTGTTAATGAGCATAATGATTTAATAAGAGCTTCTATAGCTTCGGCTGGCAATGAACTGCGTTTAGGCGCTAATGAAGCTCCACCTGCAATTATCTCTGCTTTTATTGGTACTCAACTAACTAAAACTTTTGATGAAATTGAAAGAAGCGATAATAATGGTAAAATCAATGCAAATAATAAAAGACAAGAATTTAATCTTAACATTCCAAAAATTTCTGAAATTCTTTTTGATAATACTGATAGAAACAGAACTTCGCCTTTTGCTTTTACAGGTGATAAGTTTGAATTTCGTGCTGTTGGCTCATCTGATAATTGTGCAATGGCAATGATTGTTATAAATTTAATTGTTGCAGATCAACTTAAACGGTTTAAGAAAGATGTTGATGCATTAATAGATAAAAAAATAAAAAAAGATAATGCTTTATTTATGGTATTGAAAAAATATATATCCGAATCTAAAAGAATACGTTTCGAAGGCAACAGTTATAGCAAAGAATGGATTAAAGAAGCTGAAAAAAGAGGCTTGCCTAACATTAAATCAACACCTTTAGCTTTAAATGGTCTTGTATCAACAAAAACAATTAAACTTTTTGAAGATAATGATGTTTTGACTGAAAGAGAACTGAAAGCACGTAAGGAAATAAAACTGGAAAATTATACAAAGAAAATCCAGATTGAATCTCGCGTTATTGGCGATTTAGCTTCTAATCATATAATCCCCACTGCAATAAAATATCAAAATACTTTGATTGAAAATGTTAAAGGATTAAGGGATGTTTTAGATAATAAAACTTATATTAATTTATCAAGAGTACAATTACAAACTATAAAAAAAATATCTGAACATATTTCTGATATAAGAATTAATGTTGCGAAAATGATAGAAGCACGTAAGAAAGTAAATAAAATAGAGCACATAGAGCAAAAAGCCATTTCTTATAATGAGAAAGTAATGCCATTTTTTGATATTATTCGTCGTCATGTTGATAAACTTGAGATGTTAGTTGATGATGAACTATGGCCTTTACCAAAATACAGAGAATTATTATTTATTAAATAAAATCAAAGGGATTGATTATTGACGATTTTAGATTTCAGATTTAAAAAATGACCAGAGCATATTTTAATCTTTTTTTAATTATGTAATAAAATATTGACTTTTTCTTTTTTGCTTACTTTTTTGTATTGAAAAAAACGGGTTTTACTGTCAGCATAGCCCAAGCCCAGTAAGAATATCTGCTATTATTTTCCCCTATTTTCTGTATTATCTCTAATGTTTCTGTTGGTAACATTAAAGAATATCCCAAATTAAATTTAATATCCTTGTGTATTTTGTAAGTATAACAAAAGTCAAATTCAGAGCCAAGGTTCTTTTTTAACATCTTATTAATACAATTAGATGTAAAATCTAGTACATTATTTGATAGAGAGAAAAAATGGTAATATAAAGCCAGATTATGTGATTTAGTAAAATCATATTTGAATTTCGCGAAAACATTTATCAAACCCCCATCATCGGTATTTTTGGGAATATTACTAAAATAGCTCATATAACCATAGTGTCTGTGACGAGAACCATATAAAATATCAAAAACGTGATTTTTATTAAAATATGATGAGTCTGTTTTTGCTGCATTATCTCCTGATATATAATCAATTCCTGTACAAACAGAAAATTTGTTTATTTTATATCCAAAATTTGACGATAATAAATAAGCATTCACTTTTTGACCGGTTTTATTTTTTCCATTTTGATAGTACCCACTGCCAAATACTGAAAAATTATTATTTTGATAATCAATATTTGCCCCATAAGTGCCTTTCATATAAATAGTTTCCTTAGAGTCCTTTTTTTGAAAACCTGAGCCTATTGTGATTAATGAAATATTAAAATTATTAAAATGTTTTTTTAGATGGACAAAGTTTAATGTTTTCATTTTTTTTATTGAATATTCATTCCCAAAAACATTTTCTTTGTCATTATTTAAAGAAACACCCACATCTAACTGCAATTTATTATTTTTATATTTATAAATTAAAGCATCATAAGCAAGAGAATTTTGGTTCCAGTTTTTTTGTGAAATTAATCTTTGATCATCGTATTTTAAAAACTGTCGTCCAATTTTTAATTTTGAGTTTGATTTCAGTAATATTTCTATCCATGCTTCTTTCAAATCAATGCTTGCATTATCCCCAAAAACTCCTGATGAGCTTTTTAAAGATTCATCGCCCCAAACTCTTGCATCTTGTAAAGACAGGCCGATGCGGTATTTTTTATTTTTATAATTCATAGTAATCCTGCTTCTCTGACTTATAAAACATGCAGGACTTTTAGATGACTCAGCTAAGGTATTATACCCTTTTCTGTATTCAGCCCTTGGACGAAATTCCCCTTTTACTAATAATTGAGCATTAGCTTGATTCAAAAATAAGGCAATAAAAAGTCCTGTAATAATTGTTTTTGTGTATTTAATCATAATTTATTTTGTTTTAATTGAAGATAAAATATTCTGAAGATTAAGGATTTATAAATCAATGAACAACATAGTCCGAAATATGATAGAGCAAAAGTATTATAAAGAATT
>CAYNBX010000092.1:0-7480 GCA_964395505.1 uncultured Bacteroidales bacterium
CCGAAATAAAGAAGTCGGATATTCTGGACAAACATTAATTACACTAAAGATATTTTTTTCCCAAGCGTTACACAGAAACTTTGTATTTCTGTTGTATCCTCTAATAAAAGAAATACATCCTTATTAAATATTAATAACTTATCCATTAATTTGTGTCGAAGACAATAATCGTTAATTTTATCATAAACAGTGTCTTCGTCTAATAAAAAATCCGATTTAAATCTAAACCCGTGTTTATATTAATCGAAAAGTTACCGGTAGCATTAATTAAAAAGTTACCAGTTTATGGAACAAAAATAAAATTTATTCTTTTTAGTTTAAAAAAAAGCAGTAAATTTGCAGTTCATTAAAAAATGGTCTCGTGGCCGAGTGGTTAGGCAGAGGTCTGCAAAACCTTTCACAGCGGTTCGAATCCGCTCGAGACCTCGAAACAGACAAGCCCTTGTAAAATAATATTTACAAGGGCTTGTCTTTAATATACTTACACGAATTTAATGGAAGAATTACAATTGAAAGAGGATAAAAACTTATTTTCACCTCACCCCTCTCATACAGGAGAGGCTTAGGTAGAGGTCATACTTGCTTTTTATACAGGACTCAATATTTATTTATACAGTTTTTAGAATGCTGCCAATCACCAAATCAACCAATCATTTCAATAACCTTTGCCATTAAAATAACAATAGAATTGTTTTCTATAAAATTAATAATTTCTGTTTTAACTTTAAGTTATAAAACTAAATGTTTCTATTTTACCTGCCATTCAAGAATACCACCCGAGTATTTATTTTGAAGTTTAACTTCTAAGCGTAAAGCTGAAGTTTTAACCGGATTAAATTTCAATTTATTATATTTATCTTTTTGAACCTCATAATTGTTTTTGTTTTTTACAGGTTTCCAGGCATTTCCTTTTTTATACAAAACTCTCCATGATTCCGGTACACGACATCCACCCTCAGGTCTATCATCAAACCAATATACTTCAACAGAGGAAACTAAGCTTACTTTTTTGAAATCATACTGCACCCATTCATTGGTTCCCTTGTGGTCCCACCAGGTAAATCTGTTAATAGTATGATCATTTGAGTTTTTTATTTTTTTTCTGTCATTTAAAGCTAAAATGAAATCATAAGTATATGATGCACTTACTTTGCTTGAAGAAGCTAAAGTCGGAGGCATAGAGGGTCTAGCAGCGTTTTGTTCGTAAGGGAGCCATACTGCCATTTCGCCCGTTCCGCGATGAGCCCAAGAATAATAGGGAATTGCTACAAAATCCTGTTTATTTTCTTTTATGGTTTTATAATTTTTATTTAAAGATAATGCAGTTGCCTTGCCCTTTATTATTGTAATTCCATTTAACATATTCTTTTTAAATTCAGCTTTAAATACATCATTCTTATTTATTAATAAATTAAGAGCATGCCCGTTATTGTCAGGCCATTCCGCACAATAAACAATAGGTCCTCTTTCAAAGGATAGTTCCCCTGTATCACTTTTTACCTTTTTATTTGCTAATACTTTTCTAACAGGCATAGGCAAATAAAGATATATCTCATCATCCTTATCCCATATTCGTTTTATTACTGCATACCCTTTATCAATATTATATTTATAATCTTTCCCATTAATTTTTAGTATTACTTTCTCTTTAATATTATTCATATATTTATATAAATCACCTGGAAGAGGTTTATTTTGAGCCCATTCAGGAATACGTATGTTAACAGTAAATTCAGATTTATTTTCAGGATTAATTATTATTTTAATTTTTCCATCCCAGGGATAATGGGTATGTTGTTTTATATGAATTTTTTTATTATTTAATTTCAAAACAGCATCTCCGCTAATGAAAAGATTAACATATAAAACGTTTCCTTTATGAGCATAAACATATCCTGGAATTGAAGGTAAAAATCTAACTACATTTGTAGGGCAGCATGAGCAGCTAAACCATGGGCTGCGTTCATATCCACCCTCAGATTCCAGTGGATTTTGATAAAAGAATTTGTCTCCGTTCATAGAAACACCTGATAAGAAACCATTGTATAAAGTGCGTTCAAGAACATCAATGTATTTAGCGTCACCATGAAGCAAAAACAAACGTTGATTCCAGAGCATATTAGCAACAGCAGCACATGTTTCATTATAAGCAGAGAGATTTGGCAGTTCATAATTATCCCCAAAAGCTTCGCCTTGATAACGTGCTCCAATACCACCTGTGATATATAATTTTTTTCTAACTACATTTTCCCATATTCTATCAATTGCTTTTATATATTGCTTATCACCGGTTAAAGCAGCAACATCAGCCATTCCGGAATACATATAAGCGGCACGAACAGCATGACCAACAGCTTCTTTTTGTTCAATTACGGGTTTATGATCCTGAGTATATTCATGATTCCCTGATCCATAAAGTTTATGACCTTTTGCATTTCCCCTTTGGTCAAGAAAATACTTTGCTAATTTCAAATATTTTTCATGGCCTGTTATGCGATAAAGTTTGCATAATCCTATTTCAATTTCCTGATGACCTGGTACACCATGAAGTTGGTTTTTGTCAGGTCCAAAAGTCTTATCAATTAAATTTGCATTTTTGATTGCAACATCTAAAAACTTTCGTTTCCCTGTAGCCTTATAATAAGCTACTGCAGCTTCGTACATGTGCCCAACATTATAAAGTTCATGACTGCTTTTAAGGTTTGACCAGCGTTTATCACCTGCATTTGGAGCAGGATGTTTTGGATCTATAGTCCTTGCAGTATATAAATAACCATCATCTTCCTGAGCAGCAGCGATTTTATCTATTAAGTTGTCTAAATATTTTTCTAATTTTGGATCTGGATGAATGCTTAATGAGTATGAAGCACCTTCAATGATTTTGTAAACATCAGAATCATTATATCGAATGCCTACAAACTTTCCTTTCATCAAACCACCTGCTTTTGCAAAATTATCAATACGTCCTGTTTCTTCACATTTTTTAAAATCAAATGGTATTGTAACAATACGATTAGTATCTAATCTTGGTGTCCAAAAAGCATCAGATATTTGTACGTCCGTAAAAGGTACAGGTTGTACAGGGTAGTCTCTTTTTGATTGTTTTGAGCAAGAAAAACTCAAAATTACAATTGTCATTAATATTAAATTTTTTTTCATTTTTTATATTTTTATAGTTTAAACATTTTCAGTTGCTTGCGTTTAATATTTATAAATTGATCCAGAGTACTCGGTACAAATTTCGTAATATAATAATTACCTTAATTTGTCAAAATTAAATTTTAATTCTTAATCCCCTTTGTTCTTAGCCTGCACTGGCACTTCAGGGGATGTTTCATTATAGTTTGTTTTTATTTTGTTAATCGTTATTTATTTACTTATTTTTTAAAAAGTTTTAAATTGCGAACATTGATTTATAAAGAAGCTCTTCTGATCAATGATGACGGGTTCTCAATTTGTATATTTTTATTATTTAATAATATATCTGCTAAAGTTTTACCCATTGCTTTAAAATCAGTTGAGATAGTTGTAATACCGTCTGCAACAACTTCTTTTAATGGAGTATCATTATATGAAATAATTCCTATATCTTTTCCAATATTAAAACCACAAGAATGAATTTTTTTTATCAAGCTCACCAGATCTTTATCATCAATAACAAAATAAGCTTCTCCAATGCTTAAGTTTCTGTCTTTATCTCTTAAATTATTAATGACTTCATAAATATAGTTTTGTTCCTTACAAAATTTTATAAATCCTTTTAGTTCTCCTTCAGGTTCTTTTCCTCCAGGATAAACAATAATTAATTTTTGATATTTTTTAAGCAAATCCTTAGCTGAATTTAGAGCCTGATATACATTTTTCTCAAAATTTTGATATACAGATGGGTATTTTGAACCTAATTCGGGGTTTGCCTGATCTAAAATGTATAATTTCCCATTTGTTATCTCATTTAAAATTGGTGATATTCCTTTAAAAGAAACAGGCATAATAACATAAGAAGTGTATTTATTTAAATTATCTTTAATCAAAGTTTCAAAAACATGAAGATTAAAATGATGGAAGAATATATCAACTGTTGCTTTTCCTTCTAAACTTTCGACAAAGGAATTATAAAGCACTTCTTTAAACTCATTAAATTCATCAAATAATAGAAAAACTTTATGTTTAAAATTTATATTAATGCTTTTAATATAATATCCTTTACCGGGAACAGAAGAAATAATGCCTCTTGCTTTTAACGAGTTAAAAGCAAGCATAACTGTATCTCTTGATAATTGAAATTCTGTACAAATCTGATTTATTGAAGGGATTTTTTCTCCGCGTTTTAAACGTTTATCTGCAATTGCAGAATTAATAGAGTTAATTACTTGTTTATATTTAGGAATACTTGAAGAATTATCTAAATTTATTAAATTATTTATCATATTTTATATTTTTTTACCAGAATAGAATATAAAGTGCTGCAACAATAGCACAGATTCCAATTGCACCTATATTAAACTTCATATCAGTATGAAATAATTTTTTATTAAGAGGGATACCTTTAGGATCATCAGTTTTAGACTCAATTAAACTAATTGCTATACCAATAGCGCTTAGTATCAAGAAAACAACACCCATTCTGTTCATAAACGGCAAACCAGGCCATATTAGTTTTATTCCAAATGACAAAGGTATTGTAAACACAGCAACCCATAATGCTGAATTGGCAGTTGCTCTTTTCCAGAACAGTCCCATAATAAATATAACAACTATTCCAGGCGTAACAAAGCCAGTAAACTCCTGGATAAACTGAAATGCCTGACCTAATCTTGTAAGAAGAGGTGCAATACAAACAGCTATAATCAATGCCACACCACTAGTAATTCTACCAACAATTACCATTTGTTTGTCATTTGCATTTTTATTGATGAATTTGTTGTATATGTCCATTGTAAATATCGTAGAAGTAGAATTTATCATAGAAGCTAATGAGGAAACAATAGCAGCAGTGAGTGCAGCAAGTGCTAAACCTTTAAGACCGGTTGGTATGAAAGTATGCAGCAGCCACGGATAAGCGTTATCATTAACAATTAAACCTGTTTTTGGGTCTTTAAGATCAGCATGTAGTGCATAGGCAATAATACCAGGGATGACAACTATTATAGGTATTAAAATTTTGAGATAACCAGCGAATATAACCCCGTGTTGAGCTTCTTTCACACTTTTAGCAGCTAATCCCCTTTGAATGACATATTGATTAAAACCCCAATATGAAATATTTGCTATCCACAATCCGCCAACTAACACGCTAATACCTGGCAAATCAAGATAAGCATCTTTCATACCACCTTTACCATCCGGAATCATTATTTGTCCCCTTGATAAGATCATATGAAATTTTTCTGGTGCTCTTTTTAATAAGTCTGAAAACCCTGCAATAGCACCATGCCCTTGTGAAATTGCATCTAAAGCTAAGTAAGTAGTAAGTAAGCCGCCTCCTATCAAAAATATTACTTGTATCACATCAGTCCATGCAACAGCTGCCAACCCTCCATAAATAGAATAAATTGCAGCAAATAATGCCAACGCTATAATGCCATTTATTAATGGCACTCCCATTATAGTTTTTAAACTTAAAGCTCCTAAATAAAGAACTGAAGTTAAATTGACAAATACATATACTAAAATCCAAAATACAGCTAAAATTGTACGTACTCTGCTGTCGAATCTCTTCTCTAAAAATTGCGGCATTGTATATATATTTTTTTCTAAAAATATAGGGAGGAAAAATTTACCGACAATTATCAAAGTTATTGCAGCCATCCATTCATAAGAAGCAATCCCTAAACCAATAGCATAACCTGAGCCTGACATACCTATAAATTGTTCAGCTGAGATGTTTGCTGCTATTAATGAAGCGCCTATTGCCCACCAGGGTAATGCCTTACTCGCTAAAAAATAATCTTCTGCAGTTTTCTCCTTACCTTTTCTTCGTGAAACCCATAGACCTACAAATACAATTAATAATCCATAACCAATAAATACTGAATAGTCTAAAAATGAAAAACTTACTTTACCCATTTCTTATAAATAAAATTCTTTTAACAATATTCTATCTTTCTTGCTCCGTCGCCAATTTCAACAATATAAAAATTTGCTTTTAATCCTATTTTTTTTTCGTAATTTCTTCCTACTTCAAATATGAATTTATCTATTACTTTCTCTTCCATTAAACTAAGTGTGCAACCGCCAAAACCTGCACCTGTCATCCGAGAGCCAATTACACCATCAATTTTCCTTGCTTCTTCTACTAAAGTATCCAATTCAATACCTGTTACTTCATAATCATCACGTAAAGAATTATGAGATGCATTCATCAATTTTCCAAAATGTATTAATTCTCCATTTTTTATTGCTTCAACAGCTTCAATCACTCTTTGATTTTCTGAAATAACGTGTCTTGCTCTTTTTTTTATTAATTCATCAGGAATAACATCTTTAATCTCATTAAATTTTGAATATTCTAATTCACATAAATTATGAATAAAATGAACTTTACTAAGATAATTCACAGCTTTTTTACATTCAAAAACACGTTCATTATACTTTGAATCTGCCAATCCTCTTGTTTTATTTGTATTAGCAATTACAAATTTATATTCTGAAAGATCGACGGGTACAAGTTCATATTCTAAAGTGTTACAATTAAGAAAAATACCGAAATCTTTTTCTCCCATTCCAACAGCAAACTGATCCATAATTCCACAATTTACACCAACAAATTCATTTTCTGCTTTTTTTGAAAGCTTAATCAATTCTAGCATATTAAAATTACTTCCAAATAATTGATTTAATGCAATTGAAGTAACAAGTTCAATAGATGCAGATGATGACAAGCCTGCTTCATTTGGAATATTCCCTGAATACAATAATTCTATACCGGTAATAGAAACACCCTTTTTGATAAATTGAGCAATGATGCCAAGAGGATAATTTACCCATTTCTTATCTTGTTTTTTATTAATTTCTTTTATTGGAATATTAATAGAAAAGTCGAAGTTTGTAGTTGCAAATTTTATTATATGATCATTGGTTTTTCTTATAATCAAATAAGTCCCGATATTTAATGCACAAGGGAATACAAATCCTCCATTGTAGTCAGTATGTTCGCCAATTAAATTTATTCTCCCGGGTGCAAAAAATATTGAAGCTCTATTCCCTTTTTTACCGTACTTTTCTTTAAATTTATGTATTAATTTTTCTAATTTCATATTTTTTAACTAATGATTATTGGGAACATACTGGTTGGTACTGGTCGGTAAAATTAAACACTTATTATTAAAAAACAAAAATATTTTTAATAATTTTTTTATCTGAATGACTCATAAACTGTGTATTAGTTTTATATCAGTTAATTATAAAGAGCATATTTAGTTTGGCCTATAAAGTCGGTGTTTGATTCAGAATGACGTCTTTTGTAAATGACTGTTTTAAA
>CAYNBX010000093.1:0-7315 GCA_964395505.1 uncultured Bacteroidales bacterium
CTTTAAAATCAAGGAGTTTACTTTTGTAAATGACTGTTTTAAAGACGAGCATAACAGCTTGTATTGAGCTTACAGAAATAAAGGAATCGGACATTATGGACAAACACTAATTAATATAAAGTTATAGTTTATCTATATAGTTAATTTTTTTACCAATGAAGTAAAAAATATTTAATAAAAATTATGAGTAAAATTAATAATTTTTTATTTAAAATGAATTTTTGAAAAATTATTAAATTTTGTTTTATAAAAGTCCCATCCGTGTAAAAAGATATCTTTATAGTTTATATTTATTTCTTTGTTAAGATATTTGATACCAATAAAAAGTCCGATTATTATCATTGCAATAGTTACAATAGAAACAAATAATAGGATTGTAATGGTATTTAATTGAGGAAAGATTAACCTTAACCCAAAAACAGCAATAAGGTCACCAATAATGTTAGCTGTAGTCATATATATAATTTTATAAAAGTTATCTTTTGGTTTGTTAATACTATCTAAAGCAACACCTGTAAATTTATCAATAGGGATGAATAAACCATAAATGCAAAAAACTCTAAATATATCAGCAGTTCCAACATATTTAGCACCTCCTAAAATTACTACAAATTTTTCAGCAAAAATTAAACATATAATAATAATAGGTATTAGAAGTAAAAAAGTAGCTCCTGAATAAGTATAATATATTTTTTTAACTTTTGTGATATTATTTTCAATGCTGGCTTTTGACATTCTTGGAAATGCTGTTGCAACAAAGCTGCGTAAAGGTATTTCAATTAATTCAGTTAATTTCAGAGGGATACTGTAAAGTGCTACACCTGTGGTTCCTAAAAAAGGACTAAGACCTATAATAAATGTATCGGAGCTTTTAAGAAGATTACTCCCTATAAGCGTACCTGTTGTATACTTGCCAAAGTTTAATATCGTTTTGTTAGTTTTTCGTGTAGCTTTAAATAAATAATTAATTCCATCCATTTTATAAATCATACAAATTACAGATGTAAGAAAGTTAAAAATAAGATGAGCATAGATTATTTGTTGGATACCATATTTAAAAAAGAAGAAATTTAAAATGATAAAAATCAAAAAACTTCCAGAGTTAAATGATCTAATGTAAAGAATTTTATCAAATTTTTGGTCAGCTTGCAATATAGATTGTGCATTATTAAATGGTAAGTTTAAAAATGCAAGTACAGGGTACCACTTAAAAAATAAAGAAAAACCTGATTGTGTTATTGTATCTGGGAAACTTAATCGAGTTATCACTATTATTACAACTATGATGAATGTAGCTATTAAACTTATCAACCAATTTGAGCCTATTAATTCTTTTCTTTCATTTTCTTTTGCACCTGAGAGAAAGCGAATCAGTGCTATACGAGTTATACCAAAGCGAAGCATTTCAATAAAATTGGATGCTGTAATATAGAGCATCCATTCACCAAAAACGCTTTTTGTTAAGCTTCTGGTCAATATTACGATACTAAAAAATCCAAAGGCAGCAACAACTATATTGCTTAATAGAGAAAGGAAATTATCGTTTTTAACAATTTTTTTTAAAATAGATATCACTGATTTTCATCTTTAAGAACTTTAAAAGTAACTCTTAAATGGAAAGGATAGGATATAATTTTTTTAATAATACCTGGGCCTTTATTTGTTTTAGGGATTCCATTAACAATATCTTCCAATGCGAATAATTCGGCTTGATTCAATACTACAAGTGGATCTTCTTTAGATACTTTTTCCATAGTGTTCAATGCAGAAATATCAGCTCTTTGCCAGTGATCACTGGCTTTTACTATTAATAATGAAGCATCAACTGATTCCATTAAATCTAAGGGATATGAAGTATATATTATTGATGGGATTTCAATGAATATATAATCATACTTATAATTTTCTCTTCTTAAATATTTATTTTCAACAAGTTCTTTTATATTTTTTGTTTTATAATATTTATTATTTATGGGATAAGTAATATTAAGGTTATTATCTTCAATTACATTTAAAATATTATTTTCTTTTGTATAATTAAGTGAGAGAACTGTATTTCCAAATGAAATTAATTTCTCGATTATTTTATTAAGAATTAATGTTTTTCCTACATCTTTTTTAGTACTAAAAATTAAGATTATATATGGTTTCTCAGCTCTGACTTTAGAGCCGTGATTTAATTTGAGTATAATATTTTGAATTATTATTTCAATTAAACGATTGGTAATGAAATGAAAATCAGGATTGTTATTGGATAATACTAAAGGATAAGCACCGGCTATTTTAAGTTTGGTCAATTTTTCTGCACGTTCCGGAGTTTTTATTGTAGTATCAAAATATTCCATAGCTAAGATTATAGAAGCAACTAAAATAAAACCAATTAAAGCAGCAAGCAAAATAAGTAGTTTAGTCTTAGAAGGATTAGCAGACAAAGGATAGAATGGAAAATCCACAATTCTAATATTATTAGACATAGCAAGATCTTGCTGTTTCATTTTGGCAAGGTTTAAACTTCGGAGCAGTTCAATGTATGATTTTTCCTCAATACTTATTTCACGTTCAATTCTTTTAAGTGTTGCACCAAGAGGAGCAAAAATTTGATATGTTTTTAAAAAATCTAATTTTCTGTTACTTAATACACTTAGACTGGCTTTTGCCTCTTCATAAGTTATTGCATTTTTGAGCCAATCAGTTAGCAAATTCTTAATAGGAATGCCCTCTGTTGTGTGACTATATAAGAATAGTTGATCAACATATAGTTTTATTTCATCTTTAAGCTTTTTTGCTTGTGCTTTAAGTTTTATTAATTTTTTATTTGCATAAGGATCATTAACATTAGATATTTGATTTATTGCAATTTTTTCAGAGATATTTGACAGCTGATCTCTTTTTTTGCTTATTTCATCACTCTTCAAATAAATACTATCTTTAACAGTAAGTTTGCTTTCTATCATATTTAATGAAGCGGCTGCAGCTGATAATCTTATTTGTTCATTTTGATAATATCTATCAAGATCTTCTTTTTGAATAGCAATATATTTACTTTGTTCATAATAATTTATAATATTGTTACTTTGATTAAAATTAAGAAGTCTATCCTCACTATTTCTTAATCTTTCATTAGCAAGGTTTACCTGGTCTTGAAAATATTTTACAACTGCATCTGTTTGATGTTCTTTAAGTTCTTTATAATTTTTTATAAATACTTTAGTAAGAATTTTAAGGGTTTGCTGGCTTATACCTGGATCATCAGATTGATAAGTAACACGTATTAAATCACTATTACCTACCCTGAATATTTTTGCTTTTGAAGAAATTGCTTTTATACTATAATGTTTGTAATTATAATTTAATAATCCATAAATAAAATTAGTATCATTTTGTGTATAATAATTAGTAAAATTATTTACTGTTTGTTCATAATCTGTTGGCCTCACCCCAGGAGGTATTATTGGATCATTAGTATAAATTTTAGTCTTAACAGAAGTTATTTTTGTTTTGATAGCTTTTGGTCTAAGTTGTTTTTTATTTGCTGTAAGGTTATTATTATATTTTAATGAGTTTTTTTTATTTATAATTAATTTTTCACCAATTGCAACAGAATTATCACTGATATTATTTAAATCTTTTAATTCACCAATGGATATTCCATATTTACTCGATATTGAAGAGAGAGACTCTCCATATTGGACAATATGATATGTATTTTTATCAGTATCATATTGTGGAGGTTCGGTATTTGTATTATTTGAAGATGTATCTTTAAAATAATCAGATGATGTATCTTCTTGTTTTAAACTTTTTACCTTGTTTATTTTGTTTTTTTTATTTTTTAAATTAGTTTCTAAATTCTTGATTTGCGATTCAAGAGCTCTAACTTGTTCGTCTTTTTTTCGTTCTTCACCTGATTTATTATTTTTAACTACAAGGTCTTTAATTTGTTCAGGAACAATTTTATATAATTCATCATAAGATCTTTTTGATATGTATTTTGTATTACAATGTTCCAAAGATAAATGTTGAGCTAATAGACGTATTGAAGTTTGTGATATTGTTTGTCTTGAATGAATTAAATTTATCAGATTATCAAACTGCATTTTAATACTAAAGTAGTCAAGACTTCTTCTTTGAGTAGTTTCAATAGAATATCCTGAAGCAATACCTGTATAGATAGTAGTCTCTGATGTATATATTTTACCTTTATGCCGTGTAAAGTAATAAACTGTTACTGCAAGTATTACAGGTACTATTAGAAGAAGCAGTATATGTCTTTTTAATAGTCTTATTAGTTGAGATATATCCATTATTTTAATTCATTAATCAGATTAAATTTTATACCTACCATTTCTTGAAGAATCATATATGCATTATAAAATTCAGATTTATACTTCACAAATTCTACTTTACCAGTTTTTTGTATTTCTTTAAGTCTTGCCAATTCTGATGCAGGTATTTGATTGTTTAAAAAGTCATTTTCAGCCATTCGCATTTGCACTAATGTATATTGTTGGAATTTATTGCTGACCTTTATTAATTCTTGATATTCTAAAAGTCTATTATATTCTGAAATAACAAGCTGTCTAATCTCTCTTATTCTTTTTTCTCTATCAATCATTGTTTCTTCAAGCCGTTTTTTATTTATGTTAATCATATTTCTTCTATTAATAATATTATAAAGAGGGAATTTTATGTAAACTCCGATATTATATACTGTTCTTTTAGAAGTAGTAAGATAGAATCTATTAATCCTTGTTAATTCATCTTTATCATCATAATACCACGTGCCCCATTCTGTTAAAGTTTGAACTCCTAAATATTTGGTCCATTCATTTCTTGCTGTTTTTATATCATATTTGTTAACACTCATTTCAAGTTCATCAAATTTAACATTAGGAGCATTTGCAACAGCGGAATCTATTAAAATTTCTAAGGGTGGTAATCTTTCTGCTATATTATCAACAAGAGGATTAAAATATAAAGAACTGTCAACTTGTTGAGATTTAACAGATAAGGAATTTATTATAAAAAAAATGATAATGAATATACTTAAATGTAATTTTAATTTTTTTAAACTCATTGAAAAAATATTTTATAATTAAAAAATAAAAAAACTGTTAGAAGTTATTAAACCTATAAATTTAATTTTGTTTTATTTAAAAAATAAATACTAATAAAAAAAGTTATCCAATAGTTTTTAACAATTTCTATAGAAAATATTAAAACAACTTATAACATATTAATAATTAAATTATTATATTTTTAAATTATATACAAATCTATCTGTTATTAACTTCTAGTATTACCTTATATCCGCAAACTAAATCTTATGCAAAGCTGAACCTAATGACATTGTTGGGAATGCTTGCTCAGACCTTCTCTTCGTAACAAGGGCTGCTCCTGCGACGCTCCTAGCTGCTATGTAATTTGCGTATTTAGGGTATTAATTATTATAATATTTATTAAATGGTTATTTATAAAAAACAAAAATATTAAACATTTTCTTTTTGAAACAAAGCAGGAATGGTTTTAAGAATTATTTTAATATCACCTAAGAAAGAGTTATTACGTGCATATTGATTATCTAATTGTTTTCTTTCATATTCTGACATTTTACTTTTACCTCTTTTATTAACCTGCCATAGTCCTGTAATTCCAGAAGGAGCTAAGAATCTTTCAATCCAGTTGTCTGATGTAATTAGTTCAGCTTCATACAAAGGTAAGGGGCGATTGCCAACCAAAGACATATCACCCTTTAAGACATTTATTAATTGTGGGAGCTCGTCAATACTTGTATTCCGTAAAAATTTTCCAATTTTTGTAATTCTCGGATCATCTTTTATTTTTATAAAAGCAGATTTTTCATTTTCTCTTTTTTGCTTAAGGTATGAATTTTCACAGATTTTTTTACCACCAATAATTAATATTGGAGAGCAGGGATGACCTAATCTTTCACATTCAGGACATTTTTTGTCAAAATCTATTCCTTCAGCCTCATTTTCAGATTGGTATTGATTAAGAGATTTTAATTTTTTTAGTTCGTTTTCAGCTCCCAATCTCATTGAACGAAATTTATAGAAATCAAAGATTTTGTAACCTGTTCCAACTCTTTTTGATTTGTAAAATATACTTCCTTTAAACCCTGATTCCGTCCATATAAGTAAAGCTACAATTAAAAATAATGGAGATAAAATTATTAATCCAATTGATGAAGATATTATATCAAAGATTCTTTTAATAAGAGGTATTTTGTATCTAAATATTTTACTTGCAGGATAGTTGTTTTCAAAATGTGAATAATTAAGCTTATAAGATTTTAAATATTTAATCCTTGTAAGGATATCGTCAGCATTAAGAGGCTTAACATAAAAATCATCTATGCCTGAATTAAAAGCTTTTTCTGTTAATTCGGGTTTAGAATCATTATTAATAAGAATAAAGGTAATTTTAGAATATTTTTTTTTTGTTTTTAGAAAATTGTAAAATTCAATACCATTCATCCCGGGAAGGTAAGTTTCGCATAGTATTGCATCTAAATTATTATTTTCAGACAGCCAACTTGTTGATAGAAGTGTATTTTTTTTATTTATAAGTTTAATTTTATCATCATTTTTTTTAAGTAAGTTAATTATGTTTGTATCGTCCCCTATATATAAAATTTTATATTTTTTTATATTTGATTTTTCCATATTAAGTACAGTATGATATAATAATTGTTTTGTCTTTAGATTATTTTCTTGAAAGCAATAATTCAATGCGTATTGCAAGCTCTTCAGGGTTAAATGGTTTTATCATATAATCATTAGCACCAAGTTTAAAACATTTAACCTTTTCTGCACTACTCTCTATGCCGGAGAGCATTATCAAGGGAATATGTTTAAAGTACCCACTTGCTCTTACGTTTTTAATAAATTCATATCCATCAATATTGGGCATCTGGATATCTGCAACTATTAAATCTGGTAAGTTGCCATCCTGCATCCAATTAAGTGCCTCCAAGCCATCTTCCTTTGTTGTTACATCATAGTATTTTTTAAGAAAATTTTCCAATAATAAACGAATACTTAATTCATCGTCAATAATTAAAATTTTTTTCCTCATTTTATATTATCTTAATTTTTAATGTAAAAAATAAATGTTTTTTAAAAAAAAATATTTTATTATCAATACATAAAAATAAAATAACTAATAAAAATATAGTTTTTAGAATGCTTCCAATCAATCATTCAATCATTCATTCATTCATTCAATCATCCATTCTTCGTTTTACTATATCATTCCAATAAAAAACACTTTATCCATTAAATAACAAATATAA
>CAYNBX010000094.1:0-7250 GCA_964395505.1 uncultured Bacteroidales bacterium
CTTAAATCCGCAAACTACTTCGCAGCGAGAAGTTGAAATTTGCGACAGTGTTGGAACAGCATAGCGAAGAGCATCGCAGGCATAACACTTGTTACAGTGAGAAAGTCTGAGCGAGCGTTGCCAACAATGTCATTAGGTTCTGCTTTGCATAAGATTTAGTTTGCGCATATTATGTAATATTAAACTGCCCGTAATGATAAATAATTTTATAAGACTTAGAAAAATTAGACAAAGTCGATGTTTGAAAAAACAATTATCCAATTATTTAATTAAAATATAGCAAAAATTTAAAGAAACAGCAACTATAAATATAAATACGAGGGAAATAATTTTTAAACAATTAAACCTTAAATCCGCAAGGAATATCGTTATGAGAAGTCGTAATGTGCGTCAGTATTGGCGTAGCACAGAAAAAAGCAACGCAGCCTTAGCACCAGTTAGGGTGAGTAGGTTTTTTTGAGCATTCACAATAATGGCGTGCAGTGCGGCTTTGTAATAGATACGTCCTTGCGGATTTAAGGTTAAAATAAAAAACTCAAAAAATGAATTGGTTTGAAGCATTGGTTTTAGGAATAATACAGGGTTTAACAGAATTTTTGCCTGTTAGCAGCAGCGGTCATCTTGAAATAGCTAAGGTCATATTTGGCATACAGGCAAATAAAAGTTTAATTTTTACAATAGTTGTTCACGGAGCAACTGTGTTAAGTACCATAGTGGTTTTTAGAAAGGATATTCTTAAATTGACAATAGGTTTTTTTGCTTTTAAATGGAATGAAGAAACAAAATATGTTTTAAAAATTTTAATCTCAATGATACCTGTAGCTATTGTCGGCTTTTTCTTTCAGGACCAAGTAGAAAAGCTATTTAATGGGGACATCATTTTCGTTGGTTCTATGTTACTTATTACAGCGGCTTTACTTGCATTTACATATTTTTCAAAACGAAATACTAAACCTATCTCTTATAAAGATTCATTCATAATAGGTATAGCACAAGCAATTGCTGTTTTGCCCGGAATTTCTCGTTCAGGCTCAACTATTGCAACAGGATTATTATTAGGTGATAACAAAAATAAAATTGCAGAGTTCTCGTTCCTAATGGTTATTATTCCAATAATTGGTGCTAACATCAAAGATCTATCAGGTGGAAATATGATTAGTGAAACAAGCATTAGCTCTATGTCTCTTTTGATTGGCTTCATTGCAGCTTTTATTTCTGGATTTTTTGCTTGTAAATGGATGATAAATATTGTTAAGAAAGGTAAATTGATTTATTTTGCAATATACTGTTTTATTATTGGCATAATTGCCATAAGTTCCAAATTAATTTTTTAGATGCAGCTTCAATCATCAAATCGTCATTTCGACTTTGAGAAGGGAGAAATATTTTTATTAAATAAGCCTTATGGATGGACATCTTTTAATGTGATAAGCAGTTTACGATATTTTTTAAAACACCATTTTGGCATAAAAAAAATAAAAATAGGTCATTCCGGTACTCTCGACCCTCTTGCAACAGGCTTGCTAATAGTTTGTACAGGAAAATATACAAAAAAAATAGAAGAACTGCAAGGATTAGAAAAAGAATATACAGGCACTATTACCTTAGGCGCAACAACTCCATCTTTTGATTTAGAAAAAAAAATTAACCATACTTTTGCCATAGATAATATTAATGACGATTTGCTGCAAAAGACAGCAAAAAAATTTATTGGTGATATTACACAAACGCCTCCTGTTTATTCTGCTATTAAAATTAATGGGAGAAAAGCTTATGAATATGCACGTAATAATGAGGACATTGAAATAAAATCCAGGCTGGTTAACATAAAAAAATTTGAACTTATCAAAATAGAGTATTCTAAATTTATTAACATTGATTTTAGAATTGTTTGCAGCAAAGGAACTTATTTACGTTCCTTAGCTCGTGATTTTGGTGAAGCATTAAATAATGGAGCATATCTTTCTGCACTTTGTAGAACAAGAATAGGGAAATATAAACTGGAAAATGCTTATAGCATTGATTCTTTAAAAAAAATGTTATTAGAATATAAAAAACAAATCAGGTGAGTTATAAATATGTTTAAGCGATTTTATTAATTATAATGGTTCTACTGTTATTTTAATTGTAAATGTTTTTTATTGGAATGATGAAATGATTGATTAAATGATTGAATAGTTGATTGGAAGCATTCTAAAAACTAAATAAATAAATATTGAGTCCGGTAAAAAAGCAAGTATGACCTCTACCTAAGCCTCTCCTGTAAGAAGGAGTTAGGGGATGAGGTGAAAATAAGTTTTACCATCTTTCAATTATAATTCTTCCATTAAATTTGCGGTAGTACTATCTTAATAAACATTAAATCCGTAAACTTTTTTCTTATGAAAAATTGAAAATAGAGTCAGTGTTAAAGTAACGCAGCGAAAGAACATCACAGCCAACACTATCTATGGGGAGAAGCTCTAAGCGAGCATTCCCAGAAATGGGATGCAGTTCACCTTTTGAATAGATTTATTTTCGGATTTAAGGTAAAATTCGGATTTAAGGTAAAAATTAAGTATTGACTTTTTATTTGAAATATATTACCTTTGCATACTTTTTTTAGAAAAATATATTAATTTTTAATTTATTAACATGAAGTTATCTCAATTCAGGTATTATTTACCTCAGGAATTAATTGCTGAACGACCACCTATAAACAGAGACGAATCAAGATTGATGGTTCTTAACAGAAAAACAAAAACCATAGAGCACAAGGAATTTAAAGATGTTTTAAATTACTTTAGAGAGGGAGATGTATTTATTATGAATAACACCAAAGTCTTCCCTGCCTTGCTGAGTGGAGTAAAAGAAAAGACAGGTGCGGATATCAAAGTCTTTTTATTAAGAGAATTAAATAAAGAATCCCGTTTGTGGGATGTATTTGTATACCCGGCAAGAAAAATAAGAATAGGGAATAAGCTTTATTTTGGTGAAGATCAATCTTTGGTTGCAGAAGTGATAGATAACACAACTTCAAGGGGAAGAACGATACGATTTTTATTTGATGGTTCCTATGAGAAATTTAAAGAAACTTTAAACCAGCTTGGTCAAACACCTCTGCCTGAACAAATACAAAGAAAAAGGTCAATAGAGCCAGAAGATAAGGAAAGATATCAGACTATTTATGCTAAATACGAAGGAGCTGTTGTTGCTCCCTCAGCCGGGCTTCATTTTAGCCGCGAATTAATGAAACGTTTTGAATTAACTGGCGTTACATTTGCAGAAATCACTCTTCATGCAGGACTGGGAAATTTTAGAAATATTAATGTTGAAGACCTTAGCAAATATAAAACAGATTCTGAGGAAGTATTTATTGGAGAAAAAACTGCAAATCTTGTTAATAAAGCAAAATCGGAGAAAAAGAAAATTTGTGCAGTTGGAACAACTTCAATGAAGGCTATTGAATCATCTGTTACTATTTTTCATACGTTGAAACCTTTTAAAGGGTGGACTAATAAATTTATTTTCCCTCCTTATACTTTCAACATTGCTGATAGTATGATAACTAATTTTCATTTGCCACAATCACCTATGATGATGACAGCTGCTGCTTTTGCAGGCTATGACTTTTTGATAAAAGCTTACAAAGAAGCTATTAATAAAAAGTATAAGTTTTTTACTTATGGCGATGCAATGCTTATCTTATAATTATAGAATTTATTTACCTTATATTATTCCACTATGTTTTTAAGCCTTAGAAATTTTTAATCAATTTATAAAATAATAACAAATAGTTTACATTTTTTGAAAAATTACGCAGTAATAGTTGCAGGTGGCAGCAGCATCAGGATGAATGCAGATATCCCTAAACAATTTCTTTTGCTTTTAGGTAAACCTGTGTTGATGCATACTATATTCGCTTTTTATAATTCTATCCCTGAAATAAATATTATTGTTGTTTTGCCTCAAAAACAATTTGAATATTGGAACAACTTATGTGATAAATACAATTTTAATATTAAACACAAAATCATTGAGGGAGGTCCCACGCGTTTTCATTCTGTAAAAAAAGGACTTTCTTTAATTAATGAAGAAAGCATCATTGCCATTCACGACGGAGTTCGTCCTTTGATTAAAAAAGAAACTATTGAAAAATCTTTTGCCTATGCTGAAAGATATGGAAATGCAGTACCAACAATTCCAATTAATGATTCTGTGAGAATTGTTGACGGAACTATTAATAAAGTTATTGACAGGAACAAATTACGTATTATCCAGACACCACAAACTTTTAAATCTAAAATTATTAAAAGAGCTTATGCCCAAAACTACTCTGATAATTTTACTGATGATGCAACTGTCGTTGAATCAATAGGTGAAGAAATTCACTTATTTGATGGTGACCTCGAAAATATTAAAATCACTAATCCTGTTGATTTAAAAATTGCTGAAATTTTACTTTATAAATCTAAAAATATTGATTCACGATAAATATAAATAAAATTTAGCTAAGCTCTCTCCCTTTCCATCTATATTTTAAAATATTTCCCAAAGCTCCAATTATTACAACATAAAATACATATACAATTTGAAGCGGAAAATAATACCACAATAATTTTTTGCGTTTCATAAATGCTGTTATACCAATTAAAATAGGAAGGTCAATGATATTTTTTATAATAAATAATATTAAATCAAAAACTAGTAATTCTTTAAAAAATAATCCCCCAATAAATCCAGCTAATAATATAAAATTGAAAAGATAGACAATAAGAGCAACAAAAATAATTGAGATTTCTTTGTATCCTTTGCTTTTTGATACCCATCTTAAACGCTGATTAATAAAATCCCTTAATGTGTTTTGAGGTTCAGTAAAAACAAGAGCATTGTAATTTTTCAAAAATTCTACTGACTTGCTTCCATATTTCTTAATTATTTTCAAAAGCAAAAACACATCATCGCCAGAAGCATATTTATTATCTGAATTATAAGCATCTACTTCCAAAAAAACTTTTTTTTGATAGGCAAGATTAGCTCCATTACACATTATAGGCTTGCCTATATTTACCGCTCCTGCACCTGATGCTATTAAACTTAAAAATTCTAATGACTGAAATTTTTTAAATATATTTTTATCATTTTTTAAACAAACAGGAGCTATAATCATTTTAGGTTGTCTTGTCTCATAAAAATCAACTATTGTTGAAATCCATTTCTCTTTCATACTGCAATCAGCATCAGTAGTAATTATTAAATCCCCTGATGATTTTGCAACTGCTTTAGATATAGCCTCTTTTTTAAAAGCTTTTGTTAATTTGTTGTACTTTAACTTAATAATATCTATTTTATTTGTAGGGTTTGAGTATATAAATTTTTTTACCAATTCATAAGTTTTATCTGTAGATGAATCATCAACAACAATAATTTCATATAGTTCTCTCTGATAATCTTGCCCAACAAGAGCATTTAAACAATTTATGATATTGTTTTCTTCATTACGTGCAGCAATAACAACACTTACTTTTGTTGAAAAATTATTTTTAGATAATCTATAATTTTTTAAACCAAACCAACCAAAAGTATAGGCACTGATTATTAAAATATAAGCAATACAAATACTGATGACAAGCCCAGATATTATTATCAATAATATATTCATTTTATGATTATTTTCTATAAAATTTCAAATTAAAGACAAACACAATACCTAATAATGCTGGTAAGGCAAGATTAATAAGCCACAAAGTTGTTGTTGCTGAAAAAACGCCAATATTGATTTTATCAGTAAGAGCATTAAATTTATTAAAATATATGCTAATGAAATACAATGCTGCTGAATTTCTTATACCTAATTCAGACAAGGCTACTGTTGGTATAATGGAAGTTGTAAAAAAGATAAGCGAAATTATTATAATACATTCAAAAAAAGGAATGGGAATAGAAAACAATTTCAATAATAAATAAAACTGTAAAGTAAAAACACAATATCTCAGAAAGCTATAAAGCAACACCTTAAATAGTTCACTGGTTGAATAATATGAAAACACTTTAATATATTTTCTGAAATTTCTCCAATTTTTCTTCAAAAGCCTATTAAGTAAAAATGTAAAAGATTGAACATTAAAAAACAAAAACAGAAGAAAAATGTTAAAGATAACAACGAATGCAAATAAACCATAATATAAGTTTATATTCATAAAGTTAAAAGCATCAATATGTTCAGGTATAAAAAGCAAAATGGCGATAGAGCCAATAATAATTGTAATTAATAATTGACTCATGCTGCCAATTATAGTAATTAGTATAGCTTCCCAGCGATTTGCCTTTTTAAGAATAAAAACTCTACCAAAATAATCACCAATTCTATTGGGAGTAAAAGTACTAACTGTCACTCCTGTTAGCACAGCTTTAAAGGATTTTAAAAAACTTACATTTTCTATTTTTTTTATAAGAAACTTCCATTTTAAGGATTCAATTCCCCAATTAACAATCATCAATAAAATAATTAAGCTAAACTTAATTATGAAATCATTTGTTTTAAATAAATCTTCAAAAGAATATATAATTTTATCTAAATCCTTTTTGTAGAATATCTGTTTATATACAAATCCCAAAGCAACAATTATGATAATTATTTGTATAATTATGTTATATGTTTTGTTTAATTTTGTTTTAACTTTCATATTTTAATTTAAATAATAAGGCTCGTTTTGAACAATGAACGCATCATATTAGGCATTGACCCGGGGACAACAATAATGGGTTATGGATTAATCAGCAGTAAAGATAAAAAAATTGAATTGATAACCTTAGATATTATAAAACTAAATAAAATTAATAATCAAGCCTTAAAACTAAAAAAAATTTTTGAAACAACCATATCAATAATTGAAAGGTATAAACCTGATGAATTAGCAATAGAGTCTCAGTTTTATGGGAAAAACGTTCAGTCAATGTTAAAATTGGGCAGGGCACAGGGTGTAGCTATTGCAGCAGCTTTACATAAAGACATTCCTATTTTTGAATATTCTCCAAGAAAAATAAAACAGTCCATTACAGGCAGAGGAAACTCTTCAAAAGAACAGGTTTCGGCAATGCTCTGCAATTTATTGAATATAAAAAAAATACCGAAATATTTAGATGCTACAGACGGCCTTGCTGCTGCTGTATGTCATTATTTTCAGAAAAATAACTTATCTGATGATAATGATAGATATTCTAATTGGGAAAATTTTATATCGAAAAATCCTGAAAGGATAAAATAATTT
>CAYNBX010000095.1:0-7111 GCA_964395505.1 uncultured Bacteroidales bacterium
GACTCTAATTATCATTCTTTTTGTGGTTATTATCATCTAAACCTATCTTTTTTTCAATAAGATAATTATTTCTATCATAAGAATTTCTTGATAACATTTCGCCAATAAAACCTGCTAAGAATAATTGAGCGCCAATAATCATTGCTAATAATCCCAGATAGAACAAGGGTCTTTCAGTCATTTTATAGTTAAGAAGGAATATTTTAGCATAAGTAAGATAAGCTGCAATAATAAAACCAATAACAAAAAGTAAGGTACCAAGCGAACCAAACAAATGCATTGGTTTTTTACCAAATCTTGCGACAAATGATATTGACAAAAGGTCTAAATATCCATTTATAAATCTCTCAAAACCAAATTTTGTAACACCATATTTTCTTTTATGATGAAGTACAATTTTTTCACCTATTTTAGTAAAACCAGCCCATTTAGCTATAACAGGAATATACCTGTGCATCTCACCATATACCTCTATGTTCTTTACAACTTCCTTTTTATATGCTTTCAAACCACAATTAAAATCATGCAACTTTATACCAGACATCCTACGTGTTGTCCTGTTGAAAAATTTAGAAGGTATTGTTTTTGTTATTGGATCGTGACGTTTTTTTTTCCAGCCCGAAACTAAATCATAGTCATCTTCTTTAATCATTCTGAATAATTCAGGAATTTCATCAGGGCTATCTTGTAAATCTGCATCCATAGTAATTACAACATCTCCATTAGCAACCTCAAAACCACTATTCAATGCAGCTGACTTCCCATAATTTCTTCTAAATTTTATACCTTTAATATTTTTATTTTCTTCAGATAATTTTTCGATTTCATTCCATGAACCATCCCTACTCCCATCATCAACCATAATAATTTCATAAATAAAATTATTATCTTTCATCACTCTGTCAATCCAATCGCTTAATTCTTTTAATGATTCTTTCTCATTAAATAAAGGTATTACAACAGATATATCCATTTAAAAAATAAATTATTATAAATTAGCTTGTAAAGATTTATCTTCTTTTTTTAAAAAAGCTGATATAATTAACGAAAAAACTAAAGCCCATAAAGTTGTCCCAACTATTGTCATAAAAGACATCCATCCGGGGTTCATAAATTTTTGTTTTATTGCCATTGCCTGATCTAATTGTTCGTCGGTTATTTCAGGCATTTTATCAATAAGTTTCTGCTGTGCAATATCAGAAAGGTGATTAATTACATCCGGAGCAAAATATTTATAAAACAAAAATGTAAATATTGCCAAAACAATAGAAGCAAAAAATCCTATTAAAAGTCCGGAAGTAAAAGATTTACCATAAGTGATAAATCCATTCAATTGTTTATCACGATATGATTTTGTTCCTAAAATAATTACAATAATTATAATAACATCACTTAGAAATGATGAAACAAAATTATTTTCATAAAGATCAAAAATATAAATTATAAGAGATAATACAATTAATACTGCTCCGAGGATTAAGCCATAGTTAAGAGCATTTTTATTCAAAGACATTTTCTTTTCTTCCATAATTTTAATTTTTAAAATAATAAATCATTTATTGCAAAAATAACAATTTGAATTATTTTTAAAAAAATAATTCAAAAATTATTGTAAGATAAAACACTTATGACTATTTTTGCAAATGGGTAAGTCTTATACGACCAGCTCCTATCAAACTCCCCCAGGGTCGGAAGGCAGCAAGGGTAGATGGTTGCAGCGGTGCGATATAAGTAGCTTACCCTTTTTAATTTAAAAGCAATAATCATCTCATCAAATAACAAGTCTTCTTAACAAAGGTTGAAATTTAAAAATTATCAAGCATAAAACAAAAAAGTTTGAAACTATTGAAAATGTTCCTTTTTCTAATTGCCTATCTTTTTATGTGGACTCAATAATATAAGTTTAATTATTTTTGCAATAAATTTATCTTATTTACAAAAATCTAAATTCATTTATGTTATTAAAGATCTATCCTGAAAATCCAAATATAAGACATATTAAAACCATTGTAGAATGCTTAAATGATGGGGGAATTATAATTTATCCCACTGATACAATCTATGCTTTAGGATGTAATATGTCTAAATCAAAAGCACTGGAAAGAATTATTCAAATTAAAGGCATTAAAAAGAAAATAACTAATCTATCATTTATTTGCAACGATTTAAGCCAACTATCAGATTATACAAAACCAATAAGCAATCCTGTTTACAAACTAATGCGAAAAACCTTACCTGGTCCTTTTACCTTTATTCTTGAAGCAAACAACAAAGTTTCCAAACTGATAAAAACAAAGAAAAAAACAGTTGGAATTCGTATTCCAGACAATAATATTGTTTATGAAATTATTAAAGAACTTGGTAATCCAATACTATCTACTTCTATTCATGATGAAAACAAAATTATTGAATATCCAACAAACCCAGAACTAATTTATGAAAAATATAAAAATATTGTTGATATAATTATTGATGGCGGTTTTGGCGGTAATATCCCATCAACTATTATTGACTGCACAACAGAGGAATGCATTATTTTAAGACAGGGAAAAGGTGTTTTGTAATGTAAAGACACAAAATTTTGTATCTTTAATATATCTATCAATTCAAAATAAAATATAACAGAGATATAAACAAAACAATTTAATCAAAGATATTGAAATTGTATATATTTTTGCTTAAATAATTCATACACTCAAATTTTAAACTTTATAAAACATTAAAAGAATCAATAACTAAATTACTAATTATTATTTAAATAAATTTCATATTTTTATATTTTTTGTATATAACTCATTATTAAATATTTATTTTAAAAAAATATTAGTAATGTTAGATATTAGAAATTAGATATTTGAAATTATGCTGCTAAAAGTAAGTCTTTTCCCAATTTCTAATTTCTAATTTCCAATTTCATTATATAATCATTCAAGTTGTGTGTACAAATAAAATCTAAAATCTTAATTCCCTTTGGTCATGGATGTTCCATATTAATAATTTACAAAATAATTTTAAATGAAAAAAAATATTGCAATAGTTGCAGGAGGCAATTCCGGTGAATATAAAATATCGCTTAAAAGTGCGAACTGTATTAAAAAAAACATTGACACTAATAAATTTAATATTTATACAATTTTTATCAGATGGAATAAATGGGTTCTTAAAACAGATGACAATAATGAAATTCCTGTTGATAAAAATGATTTCAGCGTCTTTATTAATAATAAAAGAATATTTTTTGACTGTATTTTTATGGCTATACACGGCACACCTGGAGAAGATGGTAAGTTGCAGGGTTATTTTGACTTATTGAAAATACCTTATACTTCTTGTAATTTAACAACTTCTGCTTTGACTTTTAATAAATATTTTTGTAATAGAATTGTTAATACTTTTGGGATTTTAACTGCAAAGTCTATTCTTTTATATAAAAATGATATAATAAAAGAATCTGATATAATTTCAAAAATCTCATTACCTTGTTTTGTGAAGCCAAATAATGGAGGTTCAAGCATAGGGACTTCAAAAGTCAAAAAAGCTGAAGACCTTAAAAAAGCAATAGAGCTTGCTTTTTCTGAAGATGAAGAAGTGCTTATAGAAGAATTTATCCGGGGTAGGGAAATTACTTGTGGTATCATAAAGGCTAATGGTATTACAACTATTTTCCCACTAACGGAAATAAAAAGTAAAAATGATTTTTTTGACTATAAAGCAAAATATACAATAGGTATGGCTGATGAAATAACACCTGCTTCAGTTCCTGAAACAGTTGAAATAGAATGCAAGAATATTACATCAGAACTATATAATAAACTTAATTGCAAAGGAATAGTTCGTTTTGATTATATATTAAATGATGACAAACTTTATTTTTTAGAAGTGAATAGTATTCCTGGTCTCACAGAAGAGAGTATTCTGCCAAAACAGGTAAAAGCAATGGGCATCTCATTAAAGCAACTTTATACCATATTAATTGAAGACACATTGTATAAAGATTAAAATAAATTCCTTATAATTTTTTCAGATAATCAATGAGTTTATGAATTGCGATAGCGCGATGACTTATTTTATTTTTTTCGTCCAACTGCATTTCAGCAAAAGAAATATCATAACCTTCGGGTTGAAATATTGGATCATAACCAAAACCATTATTTCCTCTTTTCTCATTAAGAATAGTTCCATTTATGATGCCCTGAAATAAAGTTTCTTTTCCATCAATTATAAGAGATATGACAGTCCTAAATCTGGCTTTCCTGTTGTTTATTTCCTTTAATTCTTTAAGGACCTTGTTCATATTATTTTCAAAACTTTTGCTCTCTCCAGCATAACGTGCTGAATAAATCCCCGGTCTTCCATCTAAAGCTTCAATTTCTAATCCTGTATCATCAGCAAAACAATTGATATGGTATTTTTCATATACATAAAAAGCTTTTTCAGAAGCATTGCCTTCTAATGTATCTTTAGTTTCAGGAATTTCTTCTACACAATTAATGTCCTTAAGACTTAAAATAGAAAAATTATGAATACCTCCAATAATATCTTTTTTATCATTTGTTGTATGAGTATCAAGAATTTTACGTATCTCATTGATTTTATATAAATTATTTGTTGCAAAAACAAGTTTTATCATCTTAATAAATTTCCTACAAAAATATAATATTTTTATCAGTTGATATTTTTATATTACATTTAGTTGTTTTCATTTTTAAAACTTAAGATGTATAAATTAGAAATTAGTGAGAATAAATATTATTATCATTTCTGTAACCCTCTTTATCTTTATACCAATCAGGATATAGTTCCCCACTGCTTTCTGCCCATTCAACAAAATGTAAATATGCATGAATAACCTGGACTTTTTCAATAGGATAGTCAAAGCTTTCCATAATATTTATACACCAGGGTAAATTATTTTTAGTTTTATAATACCTACCATTTCCAGGATAACTATCATCACTTTGTGTATTGAATAAGCTTTGATTTACTAAATCAGTCGGCTTTTTATTGGGTAAATGAATCTCATAACCTCTTCTTTTATCAGAAATTATAAATGGGTTATAAGGAGGAGTTCCAAGAGTTGAGAAATTGAGGGGATTTGTTAAGCCAATAGTAATATTTAATGTATCAGGTGTTACATAAGGTGCAGCAGGAGTGGTATTTACCCCAACCGAACTTGTATTAGGATGTACCATTATATCATAAGCATTGTCAAAAACTATGATAACAGCATTACTCTGTCCTGTTTCAAGATTTTTTGAATCTAAATTTATGTACCCATCCTGAACATTAATACCACTTACATTTGAAACAGCAGATTTCTCAACAGGCAATTCAAAGCCAAAACCATTTTCAAAAGCTGCACCAAATGCTTTCAATATAAATGTAGCTTCAATGTTAACTATTTTATTATCTCCATTAGCTATTTGATTAATATTATAATCAATTACAATATCATTAAAATCATAATCACCTACTGAAGGCCACAAATCTTCAAAGGATAGCGATGCATAATTACCCTCACAAGGGAAGTAATTATTAAATGCTTTTGAAGGGTCATCAGGGTAATCATCAAAATGATCAGGTATGTTGTCATCGTCTGAATCAGCAGCTGTATAAGTCATTAATGGGAAATTATCTGCTTTAATAGCATCATAAGGTGTAGAAGTTGCATAAAAAACAGCATCATTAAAATCATTATCACAACTGCTTTCATCTCTTCTAATATCCTCAAAACCTACTAATATTTTTTTTCTTGCAACATCATTTAAAATTACATTATGCTGCTGTAAGTCAGGATTAGATTCAGGATTAAATTCTTTTTTAGAATAAAGAGTATATATTCCATTTGTTACTTGTCCATTGTTCCAACCTTTAGCAATTAAAACCCAGCCTATCACCGTATTAGCTGAAAAATTACCTAATTTTACTTTATTGCCTGAATGTAATCCGCCTCCACTTCCCTGATAAGAAAAATTAGGAAAAATGATAGTAATAGAATCAATATCATTTACAGATGTTGGTGGATTATCAATATCATAAGTATAAAATCCGAGTGTGTTTTTCCATCCAGCACCTTCGTGGACAAAAGTTACCCAAACAGTACAACTGTCAGTCAATATCAGATTATGTTCATAAGAGTCGTCTAAATATTGAGGATGATATTGAGGAACAGGCTGCCTCTCAGGTAATGAAGCATTGACATCATCAAGAAATTCATTGTCTATAACATCATCCTGTGGTTCTAAATAATCAGGAACTCCCTGACTATCATAGGTGCCGAGGAAACGAAAGCTGCTGTTTATACTTTTGAGTATACCATTAAAAGAACTTTTATAATTTGATTTATTTGCACCTCCAAAAGTATATTTTACGCTTGAATTTTCAACGGGTACTTTTACCATATTTACTAAACCAATATAATCTGTTGTTATAACAAGATCTGTATAATAAGCTGGAATTTCACATTTTCTTTGAAAATAACCATTTTTATCTGTAACTCCACTTATCATTAATTTTCCACCTTTTTCAGGCTCATCAGTATAAACATTAAATCTTACTTTTGGAATAGCATTATCAGCATTATCCTTAGCATAAATCTCAACGTTTACAGTTTTGGAAGTTTTCCAGTTAAAATTTGAACTAACATTAAGAAATTCCATACTTTGAATTTCATTTGGTTCATTCAATGAATTATTATCTCTTTTACAAGATAACATTAATAAAAGTAAAGCAGCTATTAAAATATTAACAGTAGTTTTAAAATTTACTTTCTTCATGGTTTTGCAATTTATTATTTTATTTATATTAATTAGGGCAAATTTAATAAATTTTTTAAATTAATGTTTACTATTAAAGTCAATATTTATGCCAAAGCATATATACAATTAATAATCAACATAATATATAATACTCTATATTTATAATAATTTATCATTATAAAATATTTGTCCCAAAAAGAAATATTATTTAGTGCTTTATGAAAAAGTCTGATGTGTACCGGATTTGAGGCGGCAAGGTGAAGATGTATCCTTATACTTCGAACCGAAGCCAACGAAGAAGACGGTGCGCAGCAGACTAACAAACAATTAAACCGATTACAGGACCTGGCACT
>CAYNBX010000096.1:0-7064 GCA_964395505.1 uncultured Bacteroidales bacterium
GAAAAATTCCTGACAACGCAGAGGTTGGCAACAAAGAACCTTTTTAGACCGAACTAATCTATACAAAAATGAAAAAAATTAAACTAATTTTATTTGTTGTTTTGATAATGATAATTGCTTCATCATGTAAACACAAAACTGTTAAAAATAATTCTAAGGCTGAGAAAGTACAAACTGATTCAACAAATGATGAAAGCATAGCTCATAATCCTGATCAAGTTATTAAATTGAACCAAAAGGATACAGTATCTTTTTCAAAAAAGAATAATACAGAGATAAACAAGAGTAAAAATAAATTCCCATTAAATAAAGCTTCTAAGAGAAAAGGCTTAAATCCTAAAATAAAAAAATATTTTAAAAAGGCAATAGAAGAAGCAAAATCAAAAGATTACAAAGTGGCTTTAGAATATTTCTCCAAGGTTATTAAAATTGATTCTAATTATATAAGTGCTTATTATAATAGAGGACTTGCTAAATATCAATTAAGAGATTATAAAGGAGCAATAAAAGATTATAATGTAAAAATAAAAAATGATAAAACTTATGCTAAGGCTTATAGTGCCAGAGGTCTTGCTAAATATCGTTTGAAGGATTATGATGGAGCAGTAAAAGATTTTACTCATGCTATTGATATTGAACCTGGAAATGCAGAATTTTTTTATAACAGAGCAAGTGTTAAGCACTTTTTAAAAGATTATAAAGGTACAATAGAAGATTGCACCGAAGCAATTAAACTTAAACCTGATTATGCTGAAGCATATAATAACAGAGGAAATGCTAAATATATGACTGGTGATAAAAAGGGTGCTTGTTCTGATTGGCATAAAGCAAGTAAACTTGGAAATAAATATTCTAAGGATGCAATAAAAAATTATTGTGATAAATAATTTATATGAAGAAAATAAAGATAATATCATCTATTTTTATTTTAATGTTTTCATTATTAGCGTATTCCCAGAAAACAGCAAAATATTATCTGGATTCAGGAATTACTAAAGCCAAATTATTTGATTATAAAGCAGCAATACAAGATTTTGATAAAGCAATAGAGATGAAGTTTGATTATGCTGAAGCTTTTTATAACAGAGCACTTACAAAATATCAATTAAAAGATTATAAAGGAGCATTAAAGGATTTTAGTTATGCATTATCATTAAAAAGTGGGCTGCCTGTTATTTACTTTCATAGGGGACTTACAGAATATCAATTAAAAGATTATAAAGGAGCGATTAAAGATCTTACAAGAACAATTATCCAGGATTCTAATTATGTTGACGCATATTACAATAGAGGTCTGGTTAAATTTGATAAAGGAGATTATGCAGGTTCTATTTCTGATTTTACAAAAGCTATAAAACTAAATCCTGATGATGCTGAATTTTATTCCAGCAGGGGTGCTTCAAAAGCTTATTTAAAAAATTATAAAGATGCTGCGAATGATTTTACAAAAGCTATAAAACTTAATCCCAGTTTTACTAACGCTTTTTTAAACAGAGGGTTTGCAAAATATTATTTAAACAATAAAAAAGATGCTTGTTTGGATTGGGAAAAAGCAAATGAATTAGGCTCTGATAAAGCCTCTTATTTGATTAAAAAATATTGTGATAAATAAACAAAATACACGTCATCACTTATTTTTTAAAAACTGTTGATTTAAGTTCTTTCATAAGTTTATCATTCAAAGAATTACCTGAAAAGAAAGAGACACCCTTAGCTCCCATTCTTCTTGCTATTTTTACTTCTTGTACCAAACCTTCAGGGGTAATTTTATTATGAGAAGTATTTATCCCAATGCCAGCGTAAACTGAGCATTTTTCATTAGACACGCTTACTGCTTTCTTTACATAATTTTTAAAGAGATTAGTGTCGTTTGTATATAACATCGGACAAATAAAATCGAGGATTCCTTCTTTTGCCCATAGTTCCCAGTCCTGAGCAATTAAAATTTTAGCAGATTCATAATCAGGAAATACATCTGCTCCTAAAACCAGGTGTTTACCTGATTTGTCTATCATCTTTTTTATTTCTCTAACAAGCATTGTTACTTGCTTAGCATTCCATTTTATCCACTCACACCATATCATACTTCCGCAATCCTGGTGTATCTCCATAGGTGAATAACCATATTCTTTTTTAAAGGCCTCACAAGTATATTTATCATAGCTAAATCTCTGGTGTAAAGGGTAACGAACATAATCTAAATGAATGCCGTCAATATCATATTTTAATGCTCCGGAAATTTTATTTACTAAATATTTCCTTGCCTCAGGATTTGCTATGTTTAAATAAGGATAGATTTCTCCGTTCATCCCTCTTATTAGCCATTCAGGATGTTTTTTGATTTCTCCTTGTATCTTAATTTTAGAACAAAGACAAAAAGTCGGATGTATTTTTATATCTCTTTTGTGAGCTTCATCAATCAGAACTTTTAAATAATCCCATTTTCTTTTATGTTGATACTTCATAGTGCTGTAACAGAAAAGATTGTTTATCCCAATTTCAGCATACTTGTCAAAGAGTTTTTGGATTTGTTGTATGGCTTGTTTTTTATCCATACTAAATTTGCTGTAATGAAGCCATAAAGCTCTAACTTCTTCTTTGTTTACTTGATTTTGTGAAAATAATATTACAGGAATGAATATTAAAAAAATCAGTATTTTATATTTATTTGATGATAAAACTGTTTTTGACATTTTTTTAGCTCTTTATTCATTTTATTTTTTTAGGTAAAGATACAAAATTCTTACAAAGAATAATTTATATATTTTTGGTACTACTACGAATGGAATGGAAGAATTAGAATTAAAGGAAGATAAGATTTGATTTTGTATAAAGGTTTACAATAACAAAAAATTAAATTTTATTTTAACATAGGAAGGGGGAATAATAAAAATGGGGAACAAATAAAAAAGTTTTTTTTAATAAAATAACCCCTCAAGGTTTTAAAAACCTTGAGGGGTTGGTCATTAATTAATTTTTTACAAAATATCTTTAAATACTTTTCTGAAATGATAGCCATAAACAGAATATTTAATAGCTATTGGCAATAATTTTGGTCTATTAAATAGACTCCAGAAAAATAATAGCCAGTAATATTTTTGATGTCTATTAAAAATTCCAATTACAAATACGGTACGTAAAAATGACATAATTGTTAATGGTGTGATTCTCTGTCTATTTCTAAAATTTTTGGGGAAACGCTTTAATAAATTTAACATTCTTTTGTAATATGGTTTACTTGAATAAATATTCCTTATAATTTCCTTATACCCATTAAGGAGTTGTTGAATATTCATTTTAGGAATAAAATTCAATGAGAAATCTGTATTATTCCCACTTATTTCATTTACTATTCTTCCTTCATTTTTTAATCTACTATAAAGTCTTGTTTTTTTAGGAGCATTTAGCAAGCCCACCATAGCTGTCATAATTCCACTTTCTTGAATAAAGTTAATTTGTCTCTGAAATATTGATGGTGAATCATGATCAAAACCAACGATAAAACCAGCAGAAACTTCCATGCCTTGATTTTGAATTTTTTTGACACTATCAAGAATATCTCGGTTCATATTTTGTATTTTACCGCATTCTGACAGGCTCGCATTGTCAGGTGTTTCAATACCAATAAATACACTATTAAAACCTGCCTGAATCATCATACTCATGAGTTCAGGATCGTCTGATAGGTTGATAGAGGCTTCTGTTGAAAAAGTAAAAGGATAATTTTTAGTCTCCATCCATTTTATCATTACAGGGAGCAAGTCGTTTTTCAGTACTTTTGGCTTACCTATAAAATTATCATCAACAAAAAATACATTTCCCCGCCAACCTGAGTTATATATATTTTCAAGCTCAAGAATGATCTGGTTTGTGGATTTTGTTCGTACCCGATGTCCAAAAAGAGCAGTAACATCACAAAATTCACAATTAAATGGACATCCCCTTGAATATTGAATGTTAAGTTCAGCGTATTTAGAAGCTTTTACCAAAGAAAAATCAGGCACAGGCGTTTCTGCAATATTTGAAAATTCTGATGTCTTATAAACTTTTTTTGCTGTTCCATTATTTAAATCATTAATAAACTGAGGCAGTGTTATCTCAGCTTCATTCAGCACTAAATAATCAACTTCAGGGAAATTTTCATATTCTTCAGTAAATAAGGGTCCTCCAGCTACAATTTTTTTATTTAGCAGTTTACATCTTTTAATAATTTCATTAACTGATTTTTCTTGAACTGACATTGCACTAATAAAAATATAATCTGCCCAAAGGATGTCTTTTGTTTTTAATGAACCAATATTGAGATCTACTAACTTTTTTTGCCATTTTTTTGGCAGTAATGAAGCAACTGTGACTAATCCAAGAGGTGGCATTGTTGCTTTTTTATAAACAAATTTTAAAGCATGTTTAAAACCCCAGAATGTATCAGGATACATAGGATATACCAGTAAAATTTTAATTGGAGTCTCTGTTAAATTATTTATCATGACTGTATTATTTTTCTTAATATAGAATTTTTAACTGTTTTAATTACTAAATCGAAGTTATTAAATGTTGTTGAAGTAATTTGATATCCTTCTATTATAAACTCTATTATTGCCTGTGATGCATTTGCTTTCTCAAATTTCGTCGGATGTATTAGTTCATTAAGCATTACATACCTAACATTTTTCTGGTTTGACAGATAATGTAAGTTAATAAGTGTTTCTACACCAAACTTTGAAAATCGTATTTTTTCGATTATAGGTAAAATATCTTTTTTCTTCAATGCTCTTTCTCCAGTAAAAGATTTGAAGGGGTTGATGCTGTATTTTATAAAAGTTTCAGTTGCTTGACCTAATACCATATCAACTTCATCGTTTAGTAAAGGATCTAATAATTGATGTACGTGTATTGTATTAAGGTGTGATAAATCAGCATCAAAAAATACTATAAAATCTCCTGATGATTGCCTTACACCTGTCGCCAAAGCATATCCTTTGCCTTTATTCCTTGACAGATGAATATCATTAAATTCAATTTTTCTTTTTAGATTTTTTATGATTTTCCCGGTATCATCCGTTGAACCATCATTTACCACTATTATTTCATCTATCATCTGACTTTGAGAAATGTTAATAATGACGTCTCTTATAGTATTTTCTTCATTGTAAGCACAAATTACTGCACTGGTTTTTTGCATTATTTTTATTTAATGATTATATTAATAAATTTTTGATAATATTTTACTTACCCTTATATCCGCAAACTAAATCTTATGCAAAACTGAAACTAATGACATTGTTGGGAATGCTCGCTCAGACCTTCTCTTCATAACAAGGGCTTCGCCTGCGATGCTCTTTGCTGTGCTGCACTAATACTGATGCATATTTCAACTTTTCGCTGCGAAGTAATTTGTGGATTTAAGTATTACAAAGATATTATTTGTTTTATTAGAAAAAAAACAAAGGGATATAAGAAAAACAAAAAGGGACGAACTCTCTTTTTAGGGACGAATATTATAATTTTAGGGGTAGGTTATATTTGGGATTATATCAATTGCTGAAATATATTTATATATTTTTGTGAAACCAAAACAGGAAAATCGACTTTATCAAAAAATAATTTGTATCCTTGTGAATTCCCTTCAATCTTTTCAATATGATTTATATTTACAATATATGCTCTGTGGCATCTAATGATAAAACTGTAATCTCTAAGTTTTTCTTCTGCCTTAATTAAAGAACACCTTACCAACTGATGTTTAATGTTTTCTCCACTCCTCCAGAAAATTTCGATATAATTATTTGCAGAACGGATAAAAAGTAAGGAACTGACTTTTACAGTAAGGCTGTCTTTTTTATAATCGGATTCAAAAAATACCTCTTTTTCTTGAATAATTTTATTCTCTCTAAGTTTTTGGTTAAGCTTATTTGCAGATTTAAGATTCGAACGTAATAAACGTTCTTGATTTATGACTATAAGTACTGATACTGGTAATATTGCTATTAATAAAATATTTAATATTGTTTTTGCATCAAAATTAATAATTCCAATTAATTTAGAGTAAAAAAAGAAATCACTGACTGATATTGTAAATAATATCCATAAATTCCAAAATATTTCTTTTCTTATGTTCCATGTTTTTTGAAGAAAATGTTTTGGGAATAAACTTGGCAAAATCAATAAGTTTAAACTAAGTGACAAAAAAGTTGAAAGTGCAATTCCTGTAACTAAATAAATTTTATTTTTATTACTTAATAAACCAATATTTATGGGTTGATAAGATAATAAAAAACCTAAAACGCCAATGCTTATAAAAAATGTTATTTTAGCATTATGCTTTAAATTATCATTAAAAGGATAAGGTTTATTCAGGAATTTTAGCATAATTTTATCTTAAAGTTTTTTCTTTGGGAGTTAATTTTTTACAGTTGAATTAATTCTTCTTTATGAATTTCAAAGCAGCAAAAAAAATTAATTTTATGAATTTTCTTCGGATTTCTAATTTTTCAAATTCATCATTAATTGTATTTGTAAAGTATATTTGTTTATGATACTTTTTTAACTTCGAATTTTAATATAGCAAAAATACAAATTTTCATTGAATGTCATTTTATATTTTTTAAATGCAGAAAAATGTATAAATTTTTAGATATTTTTTTTCTAATATTTCATTCTGCATTAATACTTTTCAATTTATTTGGATGGATATTGAAGCCGTTGCGTAAAATTAATTTTATAACTCTATCATTAACCGGTGCTTCATGGTTAATTTTAGGAATATTTTATGGTATAGGATATTGTCCCTTAACAGATTGGCACTTTAGAGTATTGGAAAAATTAGGACATTATAATCTCCCAAATTCTTATGTTAAGTATCTTTTAGATAGAATAACAGGTTTAGATTTTAATTCTCATTTAGTGGATATTTTGACAGTAGTTTTTTATTTTTTGGCTTTATCACTTTCTATTTTATTTAATTTGAAAGATCATTTTGCAGGGAAAAATGATTAATGTTGTTTCATGTGTTTACATTTCATCTGTTTTATATTTATTGTAGCTAATTCATTATTAAATATTTA
>CAYNBX010000097.1:0-7056 GCA_964395505.1 uncultured Bacteroidales bacterium
TAACGCAGAAAATGGACATTATGGACAAACACTGATTAAAATAGTCAGCATACCTATCATATAATAAAAAAAGTTTTTTTATTTTGGTTTTCACTAAATGAAGCACAATTACATTTTTTTCTTCTTGTTTTTTTTCTTTTATATTTGTGATGTTTATAATATCTATTAGTTGAGCAAGAGGTAATAGAAATAGATATAAATGATAAAAATGTTAGCAGAATAAAATATTTTTTATTTTTAAACATAATTTTTGATTATAAAATTGAACATTCAAAATTAGTAAAATTGGAAAAACAATAAGACTTTTTTAATTTAATTCCAAACAAGTTTTATAAATAATCATTAATTTAGCAGAAATATTTCAATAGATGAAAATTTTTGAAAATATAGGTGAATATATTTTATTAATGAAACAGGTATTCAAAAGGCCTGAGAAACAAAAGATATTTTGGAATCAAGTATTTAAGGAGTTTGACAGTATAGGGGTTAATTCTCTCGGTATTGTTTCAATTATTTCTATATTTATGGGTGCTGTAACAGCCTTACAAGTGGCTTTTAATGTTGGTAGTCCTTTAGTTCCTCTTTATACAATTGGTTATGCTACTCGCGAAGCTGTTGTATTGGAATTTTCGCCAACAATTATAAGCCTGATTTTAGCAGGTAAAGTAGGCTCTATGATTGCATCGGAAATTGGGACAATGCGTGTTACAGAACAAGTTGATGCATTGGAAATAATGGGAATTAACTCTGCCAGCTACTTGATTTTACCAAAGATAATCGCTTCAATAATTATTAATCCTGTATTAATAATAATTAGTATGTTTTTAGCTATTTTTGGTGGATGGTCAATTGGAATATTTACGGGCTTATTCACATCATACGATTATACTTATGGTTTGCGAGCTTTTTATAACTCTTATGAAATAACTTATGCTTTAATAAAAACTGTATGTTTTGCTTTTATTATAGCTTCTGTTTCAGGATATCATGGATATATTACTAAAGGTGGGGCACTTGAAGTAGGGAGAGCAAGTACAAAAGCCGTTGTTTACAGTAGTATTTTAATAATCTTTTTTAACTTGATTTTAACGCAATTATTATTAACATGATAGAGGTTAAAAACATATCAAAATCCTTTAATGGTTACAAGGTATTGAAAAATGTATCTGTAAAGTTTGAGAAAGGAAAGACAAATTTGGTAATTGGTCAGAGCGGCTCAGGAAAAACCATATTAATGAAATGTTTGGTGGGTCTTTATGAAGTAGATGAAGGAGATATTATTTTCGATAATCGCGTTCTTTCAAAATTATCTGATAAAAAAAAGAAAAATCTAAGAAAAGAAATAGGTATGCTATTTCAGGGTGGAGCTTTATTTGATTATATGTCTGTTGAAGAAAATGTCATGTTCCCTCTTAATATGTTTACAACAAAATCTTATGAAGAAAAATTAGAAAAAGTAAACTTTTGCCTCAAAAGAGTTGACCTTGAAAATACAAATAAATTATCAACTTCAGAATTAAGCGGTGGAATGACAAAGAGAGTTGGCATTGCACGGGCTATTGTTATGAACCCAAAATATTTGTTTTGTGATGAACCTAATTCCGGATTAGACCCCAAGACTGCAAGCGTTATTGACAATCTTATAAGTGAAATTACTGAAGAATATCAAACAACTACTGTTATTAATACTCACGATATGAATTCTGTTATTAAGATGGGTGATAATGTATCTTTTATTTATAATGGAGAATTGTGGTGGAAAGGTAACAAAAATGAAGTGTTTAATACTGACAATAAAGAATTTAATGATTTTGTTTTTGCTTCAGATTTAACTAAAAAATTTAAGTTATAGACAAAAATTATGAGGCTAACAATAAATTATTTTTCAATAATATTATTAATATTTTTTAATATAGCTAACGTTTTTTCTCAAAACTTGAGTTATACTTCCGATTTATTACAGGGAGGCATTGAGGATGGTTCAAAATTAATAAAAGCATATTTAACTCCCCTGGGTAAATCAATAGGTTCTGCTACAAATAATGGGTGGTTTAGTTCAACAATGTCTGATAAAAATTTTAAATTCTATTTCAATATAAAATTTGCAATTGTCTTAATACCTTCATCAGATAAAGAATATGATGTAGAAAAGCTTGGATTAACTAAGGTTATACCCTCAGATGCAAACAAGACTATTGCACAAACACTTTTTGGTGAAAAAACAAGTATTCAATTAGAAACTAAAGAAAGAGTACCTTCAACTAGTTTTCCTTTTTCAATGAAACCTTTAAAAACATTTAATACTGTTGAAGGTTCAGGTAATGGATATTTGCCTCTGCCTTTTGCACAATTTGGAGTTAGCAATTATAATATAAACTTAACTTTTAGATATCTCCCTAAAATTTCTATTTCCAATGACGAGGCTAAATTAGGGATATGGGGTATGGGGTTTCAGAGTAATATAAATCATTATATAAAGCCTTTAAAAGAACTACCATTTGACCTTTCTGTAAATTTAGCTTATACAATAACAAATATGCTGATTAAACTTGAGCTAAAACCAGAACCTGCTCATATAAATATGGCTAAAGGACCTTATGATAATCAAAAGTTAGATATGAGTTTTTCAGCCCTTAATACTGCTTTGTATGCTTCAAAAACTTATAAGAGCATAACTTTTTTTGGCGGAATTGGTTATAATTATTCAAAATCCGATTTTAATATTTTAGGAAATTATCCTATTTATGTTAAAGATCAGACAAATACATTTGGTTTCTCTATAATGGATGTTAAAGACCCTATATATTTTTCATCTAAACATAATGAATTTAAAGGAGACATTGGATTCCAATTAGATTATAAAATTATGAAATTTATGTCTGAGTTTATATTAGCAAAATATAATACACTTAATCTAAGTATTGGAGTTGTGTTGTAAACAGTTGATAATTTAATCATTATTAAGATTTATATTTCAATTTCAAAAAATAAAATTTTGAACAAGTTTAATTTATTATGAATATTTTAGATATAATTTTAGTTATCCCCCTGTTATGGTTTGCATATAAAGGTTTTACCAAAGGTTTGATTATAGAATTATCTTCTTTAGGAGCTTTAATACTTGGGGTTTATGCTGCATATTATTTTTCGGACTATGCAAAAGAATTTCTTACTAATAATTTTGAGATAAAAAAACAATATTTACAGATACTTTCATTTGCTGTAACCTTTATTGTTGTTGTTATTTTAGTGCTTTTACTGGGTAAAATTTTGGAAAAGTTTGTTAATTTAATTGCATTAGGTTTTTTAAACAAGCTGGCAGGTGGTATTTTCGGAATTCTTAAAGTAGCTTTTGTCTTGAGTGTTATTATTTTTATTATTAATAGTTTTGATGAAAAAGAAATGATTATCTCAGAAAAAATGCGTAAAGAATCTGTTTTATATAAACCTATTTCTTCTTTTGCTCCAAAAGTTATCCCAAAAATCAAAAATTTAGGGAAATCTTCTTTTATTGAAAAAGTTAAAAAAGATAAAGATAAATTTTTGAAGCCAATATAAAAAATACCATTCCTGAAAATATTATTAAGAAAATTCGTTTGTTTTAGATTTCATATCATATCCTAATCTCTTCTCCTATAAAAAGAAGGAGGGTTAGAAGAGGTTATAAAGAAGTTGTAAATGTAAACCTTATTTTCATAAATTTTTGGCAATTAATTTTAAGCATAGGAGAGAAATAATCAAGGTGTTGTATCAAAAGCTATTAATTAATAATAATCTAATAAAAATTATTTAACGAAACTTTAATATTCTTTAATTTTATTTGTCTGGCTTTTAAAAGTAAAAAATCAAATTATTTATTACTTTTGATACACCCTTGATTAATAATTAAATACAAAATTATGGAATTTATTAATCGTCTATTGCTTTAATTCCCGGGAGTTCTTTGCCTTCAATATATTCCAGCATAGCACCGCCACCTGTAGAAACATAACTAAACTTATTTGCAAGATTATATTTTTTTATTGCTGCAACAGAGTCGCCTCCACCAGCCAATGAGAAAGCACCGTTTTTGGTAGCTTTTGCTATCGATTCTGCAATATTTTTTGTACCTTCTTCAAAATTTGACATTTCAAAAACTCCCATTGGTCCATTCCAGAGAATAGTTTTTGAATGCTCAATTATATTTGTAAATTTTTTGCAACTCTCAGTTCCTATATCCAGGCCCATCCAACCATCAGGTATATTATTGGCAAGACATACTTTTTTATTTGATTCATTTGAAAAAGTATCTGCAATCACAGCATCAACAGGGAGATAAAGATTAACACCCTTTTCTTTTGATTTTTCAATTGTGCTTTTTGCTAATTCTATAAAATCATTTTCTATAAGAGAATTCCCTATTTTTCCTCCTGAAGCTTTTATAAATGTAAACATCATTCCACCACCAATTACAATATTGTCTGCTTTATTCATTAAATTATTGATAATTTGTATTTTCCCTGATACTTTAGCACCACCTAATATAGCTGTAAATGGGTGTTTTACATCAGTCAATACTTTATTAATATTTTTAATTTCATTGGCTATTACAAAGCCTATCATTTTTTTATCAGGGAAAAACTTAGCAATAACTGCAGTAGAAGCATGAGCCCTGTGAGCAGTACCAAAAGCATCATTTATATAAACATCAGCTAAAGATGCTAACTTTTTGGCGAATCCTTCGTCGCCTTCGGTTTCTTCTTTATGAAAACGAAGGTTTTCAAGAAGTAATACTTCTCCCGGTTTAAGTGTTGAGGCAAGCTGTTGAGCAGAAACACCAATGCAATCATCTGCAAACTTGACATCTGTTTTTAGAGATTTTGACAGATATTTTAATAAATGTCTCAAAGAAAATTTTTCTTCCGGACCCTTTTTGGGACGACCTAAATGCGACATCAAAATCACTGCTCCTCCATCAGTTAATACCTTTTTTATTGTTGGAATTGCAGCATCAATTCTCGTTGTGTCAGTGATATTGTATTCGTCATCCAGAGGAACATTAAAATCAACTCTTATTAAAGCCTTTTGTTTTTTGAAGTCATAATCATTAATTGTTTTCATACTTTTTGTTTTATAAATATTTCTTCTGTTTGTCCTTCAGCTGTGATATTCAGTAGAATGAACTTTCTCGAGGTCTGTTTCCAATAATATTTTTCTCCAAATGTTCACTCGTACTGTAAGGGTCTAACCAATCTTTCAAATTTTCCCGATTGAGTTTTTTAAATGAGCTTTATTTGTCTTTTTCATTTCTATCAACAACAATAATATCATTGGTTTCAAACTCATTTATTGATTTAAATCCCTTTAGTTTAATATTTTTTAATCTAAGCCTATTGTATTCCTTCGCTTTGATTTATGATTTTCACAAAAATACAATAAAATAGTTTGAGGTATAAAAAATGTTTCTTTTCTTATTAATTTAAAAATTATCTATACAGCATATACAATTGATTTTCTTCAGAACAATGAATGCCAACTTTATAATAGTTTTAAATTTCTAGACTTTCATTTTTACAAATGTCAAAAAAAATTATTTTTTTATTATTTCCCTTATCTTTCAGCAAGATATCCAATGCCGCGATCTTTATAAATTCTTACAAAGTTGTCTATTGACCTATCATAAGTCGCTTCAATATCATCAGGAAAGTAGCAAGCAGGCAATTCACCATATTTTCGATGATAACTTATGCATTCACAACAAATACCCTTTTTTGAACAAGTGTATGTACAATTACAATGCTTTTTATTTTCTTCATAAGTACAGGTTCTCATTTTATTAATAATTTTGAAAGATTATATTTAATCTTATATCCGCAAACTAAATTTTATGCAAAGTAGAACATAGTAACATTTTTGGGAATGCTTGCTCAGACCTTCTCTTCATAACAAGGGCTGTGTCTGCGATTCTCTTCGCTGGGCTGCGCCAATACTGACGCACGTTCCAACTTTTCGCTGCTAAGTAATTTGCGGATTTAAGGTTCAACAAAAATACTAACAAAATAAATATTTATTAAAATCATTCATCATTGATAAAAAATAAGTATTTTTATATATTTACTATATATTTCATACTTATAAAGTAAAATTATGCAAGATTTAAAAATTACTATTATTCAATCAGATATATCCTGGGAGAATGCTGAGAGGAACTTAGATATGTTTGGTAACAAAATAGATTCAATAAAAGGCTATACTGATCTAATTGTTTTGCCAGAGATGTTTAATACAGGTTTTTCTGTTAAAAACAAGGAATGTGCTGAAACCTCAGATGGTATAACAATGCAGTGGCTCAAACAGAAGGCTGAAGAAAAAAACTGTGTTATCACAGGAAGCATATTTATGAAAGAAAATAATAAATATTACAATAGGTTGATATGGATGAGGCAGGATGGGACTTATGAGATATATAACAAAAGACATCTTTTTCAACTGGTCAATGAACAGGATTTTATTTCTCCAGGCAAAAAAAGAAAAGTTTTTAATTTAAATGGCTGGAAAATTCTTCCACAGATTTGCTATGATTTGAGATTTCCGGTATGGAGTAAAAATACATTTTATAAAGGGGAATATGAATATGATTTAATTATTTATATAGCAAACTGGCCTGAACCACGTAATTATTCCTGGAAATCACTTTTAATAGCCCGAGCTATTGAAAATCAAGCTTATGTAGTTGGGGTGAATAGAATTGCTAAGGATGGATTTGGTATTCCTCATTCAGGAGATTCTGTTATCATCAATTACAGAGGAAGAATTATAACTAATATTAAAGCAAATTCAGATTCTTTGAAGACAAAAACATTATCTTATTCAGAACTATTTGAATTTAGACAATATTTTAAAATAGGTATGGATTGGGATAACTTTGATATAAACATTTAGTGTTTAACAGCTCAATATGAGTTCTATATAAATATCAATTTCTAATATTTTGATATTTGTTTTTTACTTCTTTTTATTATAAAGTTTACTAAAAAATTAATAGTATATTGAAAAATCATTCTTCCTATAATTAGT
>CAYNBX010000098.1:0-2746 GCA_964395505.1 uncultured Bacteroidales bacterium
GGGATATTGAATAAGGTTAAAATAAATCTCAATAAATAGAGACACAAAATTTTGCGTACAACTTGAAATTATATCATTTTAAATCATTTAACATATACAATTTTTTTATTTGCAATGACTTTATTATTTTTAGAATGAACCCGGATAAAATAAATGCCTTTTGATAAATTGATCGGTTTCCACTGAACAAAATTCTGTTTCGGCAAAATATTAATATTGTCAACTAACTCTCCCTGACTATTATAAACACTTATTACAGCTTTATTTTTTATGTTGAATTCAATATTAAAAGAATCGTCTGATGGATTTGGGTAAACTCTCAATGAATTTTTTTTATAGTTTTTATTTTTCTTATTTCCAACATAGTTTTTATCCCAAACAGATAGAGTATATTCTCCTTTTTGTAAGGTATCAATAAATATATATCCTATAGTAATTCCACCACTTTTTCTAAAGTTAATAGGCTGCCAGTCTGCTGCAGTATTTTGTCTGTATAACATCACCAAAGAATCTCCTGTATTTGAGAACAAAGAATCGTCAAGATGATAACTTTTGCTGTAAAAGAATTGACCTGTTGCAACAAAGTCAGGGGGGAAGATGCCGTCAATTTTCCAATATCTGTTATTTGAAAGCCTTAGTCCCTGAACAGGAGTTTTTAAACTATCAGGTGCAACCCAATTTTGAACAACACGTACAAAAGCAGAATCATTTATTTGATGAACTATAAGTTTGCAGTATGTTTGAAGGAAATTATATGTCCCGGTGGTTGTAATCACCTGAGAAAGATCAGTTGTTGCATCACAGATTTTTTCCCCTAAGTCAAGCATCACAATATCAGGACTAAAGGGCACTTGAAACACTTTAGTCCCATATTGTCCTGAAAAATTAATAATGTCATTATAAGTATTCCAGTTATTATTCATAAATGTTACTTCTACTTTGTTAGAGTTATAAAATTCTGCTGCACCTTTTAGTCTTTGTCTCACATAAACAGTTACATTATAATTTTGTCCATGAGCAGATACAGCAAAAGAATCTACTGAAAAATGAGGGAACCCGGGAGCAAATACATATCCATCAAAAAAGTCAGTCATATCAATACCTGTGTAAGAAGAGATAAAATTTCTTAAATCATAAGATGAAACAGCCTGATATGCGAATTCGTTCAGGAAAGCTTTTATAGTGTTAAAGAAAAGGCTGTCGCCTAAATATCCTCTTAATGTATGAACAACACCTGCACCTTTTTGGTAAACTGTTTCTCCATAAGTATATTCATGCGGCATTGGAGATAAAGCCCTGTAACCGTTATCTATTATATGCGCCAACCGTAAAACATGTTCGTGTTTTTTTCTAACATTGTCTTTATATGCTTTCTCACCATACAAGCCTTCTCTAAAGAGAGATTCATTATAAACAGCCCAGCCCTCGTTTAGCCACATATCGCCTTCAGTACTGCAAGTATATTTATCACCAAACCAGTGGTGTGATAGTTCATGAGCATAAAGCCACTCATAAGTTAAATCTCCTGTAATACACGAGTTTGGATAAGCTATATTTGTTGCATGTTCCATAGAACCAAGTGTTGTGCCAACATAGCCTACTCTTTCCCAGGGATAAGCACCCCAATGCTGCTCGTAAATGGATAAGATGTCTTTTAAATGAATAAATGAGCCTTGCACATTTGACACATAAGAAGGCCTTACATAAATAGATATTGGAATTTTACCATTGATGCCATTAAAAGTATCTTTTATTGAAACATAATTAGAAACAGCCACTGAAGCAAGATAAGTGGGTATTGTATTTTTAAGATTCCAATGATAAGTTATTGTGCTGTCTCTATTATAATTTTGTCCGATAAGAGTTCCGTTACAAACTGCAATTTTATCATTTTCTGTTGTTATATAAAAATCATAGGTAGCTCTGTCAACAAAATCATCTATACAAGGAAACCACACTTTTCCGTAATTATGTGGATTTGCTTCAAGTGCAATGCCTAAATTATAAGCAATAGAATTACTGAAATGGAATCCTCCCCACCCATAAGATTCTACCTGAGGCTCTCCATGATAATAAACTCTTGTTGTAATTGTATCGCCTATATTTATTGAGTTTGTCAAAGGTATTCGCAATAAAGTATCATTGTAATTGAACGATGGAATTTTATTATCATCTATAAAAATTGAATCTACTGTTAATTGAAGTAAATCAAGAGGTATAGAACTTACGCTGTTTAATTTAGGTGTGATTTTTAAATCTGTATAACCATTTATTGTTTTATTTGGAAAATTCATGATATCTATATGAATGTTATAGTGTAAAACATCAATTGTATCGCTTTTCCCCGAAGAATAATTAATGTTCTTATTTTGAGAGAACAAAAGATTGTTTGCCAAAAACGGTAAACTTATGATTATTAATACTTTTTTTAAATTCATTTTTATAATTTTTTATAAGGTTAAACGTTTATTAAAAACACTCAAATTTATTAAGCAGATAGGCTAAATTGTTTGTATATGTAATTTTTAAAAATTGAGTTATTACAATAAATTATGAGTTTTTACAGTCCATAATTAAAATAATCAGCATGCTTAAGATTAAATAATTTTTTTATAAAATTATAAAATTATTATTAATTTCGGCTCAATTTTAAATCTCCCATCATTAAAAATAAAGAAATTATTAAATACAGTATGTTTGTAATCATTTATTTTCAAAGCAATCATCAAACTTTATAAAAATATTA
>CAYNBX010000098.1:2846-7044 GCA_964395505.1 uncultured Bacteroidales bacterium
TAAGCCTTATATTTATTTTCTTTTTTGGATTAATAACAATACAAGCTCAAAAAGTATGGACATTAGAAGAATGCATCAACTATGCTTTAGCAAATAATATTCAGATAAAGCAAAGTGAAATAGGTATAAAGAATAATAAAATTAATTTATTACAGAGTAAGTTAAATACACTGCCAAGCATAAATGGACAAACTTCACATTCTGTTAATTATGGTAATAAATTTGATATATACACTAATCAATATACAAAAGGTACTGTAAAAAATGATAATTTTTCTTTAAATAGTAATGTTGTTCTTTTTAATGGTTTACAGCAGATAAATACTATAAAACAGATTTGGAATGAATACACAGCGAGTAAATATGATGCCAAAAAAATGCAAAATGATATTTCTTTAGCAATTACTGGTTATTATATGCAGATTTTATATAATAAGGAATTGTTACAAATAGTTAGGGCTCAGGTTGAGGTAACCAGACAACAAGTTGACAGGACTAAAAAAATGGTAGAAGCAGGCACTTTAGCAAGAGGTAGTTTATTGGATATTCAATCTCAGGAAGCTGCTGAAGAGCTTAATTTAATAAATGCTAAGAACCAGTTGGATATGTCCTATTTAGATTTAAAGCAATTGCTTGATCTTAAAACAACTAATAAATTTGAAATTGTAGAACCTAAAGTTAATATTGTGAAAGAAAATATTTTAACTAAACCAGAAAAGATATTTTCCTATGCAGTAACTTCATTACCTGAGATAAAAAGTGCAGAATTTAAATTGAAAAGTTCAGTAAAACAATTAGCTATTGCAAAGGGTATGAGAAGCCCAAGTTTAACTTTAGGTTGTTCTCTTACAACAAGATATTCAGATGCAAACAAAGAGCTTAATTCCGGGCCTGATTTTGGAGAGATAATCCCTTTTAAAAATCAAATTAATGATAATTTTTATAAATATATAGGTTTGTCTTTGAATATTCCAATATTTAATGGTTATAGAACATCATCTAATATTAGTAAAGCAAAACTGGCAAAATCAAATGCTGAATATGATTTGCAATTGAAAAAAAATCAACTTAGGAAAAATATTGAACAAGCTTATGCTGATGCCCTTGCTTCGCTAAAAAAATACGAGGCAACTCTTAAATCTCTTAAATCTTTTGAAGAGTCATTTCATTATACAGAACAAAAATTTAATGTTGGTATGGTTAATTCATTAGATTATAATATCTCAAAAAATAAATTAACAAAGGCAAAATCAGATTTATTACAAGCAAAATATGATTATCTTTACAAAACTAAAGTTCTTGATTTTTATATGGGCAAACCTCTTGTATTATAATAACTAAAAAAGAATAGTAAAATACAAACAAAAGATATTTTTGTATTTATAATAAATAAGATAATAAAAAGATGAACTTAGATCAAAATTTCATTATAAAAATAATACTTACACTCTATACATTTCACCCTGATACGTTTCTATATAGGATAAACAGAAGAATGATTGTATTATGAAATTGGAAATTAGAAATTAGAAAAAAACTTACTTTTAACAGCATAATTTCAAATATCTAATATCTAATTTCAAATATTACTAATAAAATTTCTACAAGGTAAATATTTAATAATGAGTTATCTACAATAAATATAAAACAGATAAAATATAAAAAGATGAAAAAGAAAAATAAATGGATTAAATATTTAATAATAGCAATCATTGCTGTTATAATTATATTAGCAATAGGTAAAAAGAAAGGGTGGATTGGGAAAAATGATGCAATTAAAGTGAGTACTGAGTTTGTAAAAAGGAGAACTATTATTGAGACTGTTTCAGCGAATGGTAAAATTCAGCCTGAAGTTGAGATTAAGATAAGTCCTTACATATCAGGAGAGGTTGTGGGTTTATTTGTAAAAGAAGGTGATAAGGTAAAGAAGGGTGAGCTGCTTGCCAAAATTGACCCTAAGATTTATAGGTCAAATTACGAAAGGGCTGCTGCTTTGTTAAATACACAAAAAGCTAATCTGGCAAATGCAAAAGCACGCCTGGCTCAAGCTAAGGCTCAATATGTTAATGCAAAATCCTCCTTTGAAAGGAATGAAAAGCTGTGGAAACAAAAAGTTATATCTGCTTCCGATTATGATGCTGCAACTTCTTCTTTTAATGTGGCTAAAGCTCAAGTTTCTGCTGCAAAACAAAGTGTTAAAGCTGCTGAATCCACAGTTCATAGTTCTGAAGCATCTTTAAAGGAAGCAAAAGAAAATTTAACAAGAACAACAATTGCAGCTCCTAATGACGGCACTGTTTCAAGGCTAAATGTTGAAAAAGGTGAAAGAGTTGTTGGAGCTTCGCAATTTTCATCAGGTACAGAGATAATGCGAATTGCAAACCTTAATGAGATGGAAGTAAATGTTGAGGTTAACGAAAATGATATTAATAGAGTAAAATTAGGAGATACTTGTCTTATTGATGTTGATGCATATCCTAATAGAAAATTTAAGGGTGTTGTTACTGAGATAGCAACTTCTGCAAATGTAACAGGCATAAGCGCTGATCAAGTTACAAACTTTGATGTGAAAATCCGAATTTTGAAATATTCTTATAAAGATTTATTATTAAAAGAAAATACTAAATTTTCGCCTTTCCGTCCTGGTATGTCTGCTACTGTTGATATTCAAACTAAAACGGCAAATAATGTTTTAACTGTACCAATTCAGGCAGTAACTACAAGGGCTGACACTTCTAAAAAGGAAAATATTAATGTTAAAAAAGAATTAGAAAATAAAAAAAATATAGAAAGAAATAAAGAACCTGAAGAGGAAGAATTTAAAGAATATGTTTTTATTTATGATAATGGAACAGCTAAAATGCAGAAAATAAAGACTGACATACAAGATAATACTTATATCCAAATAAAAGAAGGATTAAGAGAAAATGATGAAGTTATTGTTGCGCCGTACAGAGCTGTGTCGAAAACATTGAAAGATGGCGATTTAGTAAAAAAGGTGGATAAGAAATATTTATTTACTGCTAAGAAAAAATAATTATTAAAAAAGAACCATTCCTGTTTTTTGTTTTTAATATGAATGATTCACAAACTATATGTTTATAAGATGTCACTTTATTAGTTCATTCTAAAGTGCAAGTTTATTCCTTATTTCTTTTCTTAGAAAATTTAAAATGGCATTAATTTTAAATATAGAAACATCTACAAGTGTATGTTCTGTTGCCTTAGCAAGAGATAGCAAATTGTTATCTGTAAAGGAGATTGATGGGGAAAATTCCCATTCTTCTGTAATTACCTTATTTATAGATGAAGTTATAAAAAAAGCCGGAGTGGAACTTTCATCTTTAGATGCAATTGCTGTTAGCAAAGGTCCTGGTTCATATACTGGTTTGAGAATTGGAGTTTCAACTGCAAAAGGCTTATGTTATGCAATTGATAAACCTTTGATAGCTGTTAGCACTTTGCAGTCAATGGCTTATAGAATGTCAAAAAGATATATATCTAAAAATCCTAAAAATAATCCCGAAGTATTGTTTTGTCCTATGATTGATGCACGAAGAATGGAAGTTTATGCTGCCTTATATGATGTTAATAATTGTATTATAAGAAATATTAGTGCTGATATTATTAATAAAGATTCATACAGTAATTTTTTGGAAAAGAGAAAAGTATATTTTTTCGGTAATGGAGCTTCAAAATGTAAAGCTCTTTTATCACATAATAAAAATGCTGTTTTTATTGATAATATGAATGCTTCTGCAGTTAATATGATAGATTTAGCTGAAAAAAAATACCAGGAGAAAGATTTTGAAGATTTAGCTTATTTTGAACCTTTTTATTTAAAAGATTTTTTGGCAAACAAGTCAAAAGTAAAAGGGCTTTATTAAATTAAGTATTAACACGAATTTAATGGAAGAATTAGAATTGAAAGAGGATAAAATTTATTTTCACCTCATCCTCTAAACCCCATCTCATAAAAGGAGAAGGGGGTGGGGGATGAGGTCATACTTGCTTTTTATACCGGACTAAATTTTTATTTGCACAGTTTTTAGAATTCTTCCAATCATCCATCCAATCACCCAATCATTCATTCTAATAAAAAACACTAAGCATTAAAATAGCAATAGAACTTTAAATTATACCTTAAATCTGCAAATTACTTTGCAGCGAAAATTTGAAATGTGAGTCAATGTTTGCG
>CAYNBX010000099.1:0-6987 GCA_964395505.1 uncultured Bacteroidales bacterium
AAAAAATATATATATTTATATTAATAATAATATCTATACAATTTACATCATGCAGTAAATATCAAAAATTACTAAAAAGTGATGATAATGAGTATAAATACGAAATGGCTGTAAAATATTACAATGAAGGAGATTATAACAGAGCTTTGCAATTATTTGACCAATTAATCAATATATCCAGGGGCACAGATAAAGCTGAAAATATTTATTATTATTATGCTTACTGTTATTATAACCAACATGATTATGTATTAGCAAGTTATTATTTTAAACGCTTTGCAAAAAATTTTCCTAATAATAAACTATCTGAGGAATGCAGGTTTATGTCAGCATATTGTAAATATTTAGATTCTCCAGTTTATAGTCTTGATCAAACAAATACTCGTGAAGCTATTAATGATTTACAATTATTTATTAATTTATACCCTAACAGTGACAGGGTTTCTGAATGCAATGATTTAATTGACAAACTAAGAGCAAAATTAGAAAAGAAAGCTTTTAATATTGCAAAATTATATTACAATATGACTAATTATAAAGCTGCTATCTATGCTTTTAAAAATATATTAAAAGATTATCCTGAAACAAAACATAAGGAAGCGATACTCTTATATATTTTAAAATCAAATTATTATTATGCAAAAAATAGTATTGATTCAAAAAAGAGTGAAAGATATCAAGATGCTGTAAGTGCATATAATACCTTTGTTTCTCATTATTCTGAAAGTAAATTTTTGAAAGAAGCAAAAACGATGCGTGACAATTCATTAAAAGCAATAAATAAGAAATCATAATTTTTATATAATATGGATTACAAAAAAGTAAAATGTGAAAAAACCGCTGTTACAAGAACAATGCGGGATTTTAATAAAAAAACTGATAATGTGTACAAGTCGGTTGCAATAATTACAAAAAGAGCGAATCAAATTTCTAGTGAATTAAAAGAGGAGTTGAGTAAAAAATTATCAGAATTTGCAACAACATCTGATAACCTTGATGAAATTTTTGAAAATAAGGAACAAATAGAAATTGCTAAATTTTATGAAAGACTTCCAAAATCAACATTAATTGCAGTTCACGAATTTCTTAATGATGAAATTTATTATAGAGATCCTTCAAAAGACGAAGAAGGTAAATTTGTTTAAAAACTAAATATTTTTTTTAAATCAATTAATTTTGCTCAAAGGAAAAAAAATAATTATTGGAATTACCGGCAGTATATCTGCATATAAAATTCCATATCTTGTCCGTTTATTCATTAAAGAAGCTGCCTTTGTTAAAGTAGTAATGACTCAAAATGCAAAACAATTTGTTTCTCCTATTACACTTTCAACCTTATCAAAAAATCCTGTTATCATCAAGCATTTTAATACTGAAGGTGAAAAGTATAATAACCATATTGAATTAGCAAAATGGGCTGATTTGATAATAATTGCACCTGCTTCAGCCAATACACTTAGTAAAATGGCTAATGGTATTGCTGATAATATTTTATTAACAACTTATCTTGCTGCTAAGTGCCCTGTTTATATTGCACCTGCAATGAATGTAAATATGCTTAATCATCCAACTATACAAAGCAATATCAAAAAGTTGCAATCTTTTGGTAATATTATAATAAAATCACCTGAAGGAGAATTAGCAAATGGATTAATAGCTGAGGGAAGATTGGAAGAACCAGAAAATATTATTGAAATAATAAAAAAAGATTTAAAAAGAAAAGGCTCTTTTACAGGAGAAAAAGTTATGGTAACTTCAGGACCTACTTATGAAAATATAGACCCGGTTCGTTTTATAGGTAATTATTCATCAGGCCTTATGGGATTTTCATTAGCAGAAGAACTTGCTAACAGAGGTGCTAAAGTTACTTTAATTACAGGACCTGGTAATATAAAAATTTATAATTCATCAATATCACGTATTGATGTACTTTCAGCTGAACAAATGTACAATGCTTGCATTGAAAACTTTCCCTTATCTGATATTGCAATAATGTCAGCTGCTGTTGCTGATTATACACCTGAAAAAACAGAAAAGAATAAAATTAAAAAAAAACAATCTTCTATTAATCTAAAATTAAAGCCAACAAAAGATATTTTAGCAGAACTGGGCAGAAACAAAAGAGAAAATCAAATACTGATTGGCTTTGCTCTTGAAACTGATAATGAAATTGAAAATGCCAGGAAAAAACTTAAAAGTAAGAACCTCGATTTTATTGTACTTAATTCTTTAAATGATAAAGGTGCTGGCTTTAAACTTAAAACAAATAAAATAACCATTATTGATAAATTTGATAATGTAAAAAGTTTTAGTTTGAAAACTAAAATTGAAGTAGCAAGAGATATTGTAGATAACATTGCAGAATTGCTTTAATATTAATAAATATAAAAAAATTAATTAATGATACGTAAAATATTTTTCTCAATAATTTTAATGATAATATCAACTAATATTTTTGCTCAGGAATTTAATTGTACTGTTCAGGTTTCTTCAAAACAAGTACAAGGTACTGATAGAAGGATATACCAAACAATTCAAAATGCAATTTATGACTTTATAAATAACAGAAAATGGACTAATTATTCATATAAAATAGAAGAGCGAATTGAGTGTAATATTCTCGTTACTATTTCCAGCAGAAGCTCTTCCAGATTTAAAGCTAAATTAAACCTTATGTTAAGAAGACCTATTTTTAATACTTCCTATAATTCTGTTTTATTTAATTTTGTTGATAAAGATTTTAATTTTGATTATATTGAATACCAACCCTTAGAATATGCAGATAATACTTATACATCAAATTTAACTTCAGTATTAGCTTATTATGCTTATATTTTTTTAGGTCTTGATGCTGATTCTTTTTCTCCTTTAGGTGGAACTCCTTATTACGAAAAGGCTCAAGCTATTGTAAATGCAGCTCAAAATTCTGATGAAAATGGCTGGAAAGCTTATGAAAACACAAAAAATAGATATTGGCTTGTTGAAAATCTATTAAACAATAATTACAAGCCTATAAGAGATTGCATTTATCAATATCATAGAAAAGGATTAGATATTATGAATGACAAATTAGAAGTTGGCAGAGCTTCTATTTTACACAGCTTAACTTTATTACAAAGAGTACATAATAATAAACCTAATCTTTTTTTGCTGCACTTATTTATGGATGCGAAATCTGATGAATTAGTTAATATTTTCTCTAAAGCTCCTGTTCAGGATAAAAGGAAAGCTGTTAATATTCTCAAAGAATTAGACCCTGCAAATTCATCTAAATATCAAAAAATTCTTACCGGTAAATAATTTAAACACTTTTAATTTTAGAAGTTTTTTTATAGATATTAAATAAAATAAATTATTACCTCATTTTTAAATTTCTTTTATAATTTTGTTATATAATTTTTAAAGGTTTGCATAAATACAATTTTTATTATGCTTTTGCATCTTTCTATTGAAAATTACGCACTTATCCAAAAGCTTGAGCTTGATTTTTATGAAGGGTTTTCAGTTATTACCGGTGAAACAGGTGCAGGAAAATCTATACTCTTAGGTGCCTTATCTTTAATTTTAGGTAAAAGAGCTGACTCGCAAATACTGCTCGACAAATCCAAAAAATGTATTATTGAAGGTACATTTAAAATCAAAGATTACGGCTTAAATGATTTTTTTCAAAAAAATCAACTCGACTATGATGACATATCAATATTACGTCGTGAAATAAATAAAAATGGAAAATCCAGAGCTTTTATTAATGATACTCCTGTAAATCTTAATATTTTAAAAGAACTTGGTGATAAATTAGTTGATATTCATTCACAAAATAAAACCATCACATTAAATGATTCTGATTTCCAACTCGCAGTTATTGACAATTATGCAGGTCATTCTGATATTATTAAAAAATATAAATCCGAATATTCTAATTTTATAAATTTAGATGCTCAACTTAGTAAGCTAATTGAAAAAGAAGATAAGTATCAGGCTGATAAAGATTATTATAAATTTTTATTTGACGAACTTAACAAAGCAGAGCTTAAACAAGGAGAACAGGAAGAATTAGAAAAGAAACTGGAGATACTCAATAATGCTGAAAAAATTAAAACTAATTTATTTAAAGCATCTTATTATTTAAATTCATCAGATAATAATTTACTCACTCAATTAGTAGAGGTAAATTCATTGATAAGTGAAATATCAAATTACTATCCTGAAATTAAAGAAATTAATGATAGATTAGATAGCAATATTATTGATATTAAAGATATTTCAAACGATATTGAACGCATTGAACAAAAACTGGTTTATGACTCAAAACAAGTAGAGAAATTAAACGATAGACTTGATGTTATTTATCATTTGCAGCAAAAGCACAGAGTTTCATCTATTGATGATTTGATTAAAATTAAAAATTCCTTATCAGATAAACTAAATAATATTTCTTCTTTGAAAGAAAATATTAATAAATTAAAATTAGAAATATCAGATAAAAAGCTAATATTATCAGAACTTGCAAATAGCATATCGAAAAACAGAAAAAAATCAATACCACAAATAGAGAAAGAGTTATTAAAAATATTCTCGAACTTAGCAATGCAGAATGCACAATTTAAGGTTGAACAAACTCAATTAAGCAATTTCACAAAAGATGGAATAGATAGAGTAAGGTTTTTATTCAATGCAAACAGGGGAGGGGAGAAGAGAGAAATTTCAAAAATAGCTTCAGGAGGTGAGTTGTCAAGACTTATGTTAAGCATCAAATCATTGATATCGCAAAAGAATCTTTTACCAACAATAATTTTTGATGAGATAGATATGGGAGTATCAGGAGATATAGCTGCAAAAGTTGGAGATATAATGAAAAAAATGTCTTCTTCTATGCAAGTAATTGCTATTACGCACTTACCTCAAATTGCAGGAAAAGGTGATACACACTACCTCGCTTTTAAAGTATTTGAAAAAAATCATACTAAATCTATCATCAAAAAATTAAATGAGAAGGAACGTATAAACGAAATTGCTAAAATGTTGAGCAGCTCCAAAATATCTTCTGCTGCTCACCAAACAGCAAAGGAACTTTTAGAAATTACTGATTAGACTGGACTTATAAATAGATTTTAATAATATCTGTAACTTTTTACTTGCGCAAGATGTTTAGATAGTCTGATTACCTGGTTTGTATAACCAAATTCATTATCATACCATAAATAAATGACAATATTTTTATGATCTTCAGAAACTTGAGTAGAAGGGCTGTCAAAAATACATGCACAAGAGTCACCTATACAATCGGAAGAAACTAATTCGTTTGAAGTAGAATATCGAATTTGTTCTATTAGAGTTCCCTTTAAAGATGCTGCTTTTAATAATTCATTAACTTTCTCTTTAGTTGTTTCTTTTGCAACAGTTAATGAAAGTATGGCCAGAGAGACATTTGGTGTAGGTACTCTTACTGCGTTAGCAGTTAATTTGCCTTTTAAACTTGGTATAGCTTTAACTACTGCATTTGCTGCGCCTGTTGAAGTAATAACCATATTTAAAGCAGCAGAACGTCCACGTCGTGGTTTCTTATGTATATTATCTAATAAATTTTGGTCATTCGTATAAGAATGAATTGTTTCTATATGTCCTCTAACAATACCTAATTTATCTTCAATAACTTTTAAAGGAGGCACTATTGCATTTGTTGAACATGAAGCAGCAGAAAATATTTTTTCATTATTAATATCAAATAAATTTTGATTAACTCCATAAACAATGTTTGGTATGTCACCTTTTCCTGGTGCAGTTAAAAGTACTTTACTTACTCCTTTTGATTTTAAATGTCTGCTTAAATTTTCTCTGTCTCTATAAACACCTGTATTATCAATTAATAAAGCATCTTTTATACCTTCTGCTTCATAATTTAAGTCTTCAGGATTTGAAGCAGCTAACATTTTAATATTATGACCATTTATATAAATTGTTTTATCTTTCACATTCTCAACAGCAATGCCCATAAAATGACCATGAACAGAATCCTTTCTAAATAAAGAAGCTCTTTTTATTATATCTTCTTCATTGACTCTTCTGGTTACAATTGCTCTTAATCTTAAGCGTGCGCCATTACCCGCTATACTTATTAATTCTCTTGCTATTAATCTACCTATACGACCAAAACCATACAAAATAACATCTTTTGAATGTTGGCTTCTTGGATTTACATCAATAAAATCTTTTAGCTTTACATTAATGAATTCTTTTGGATTTTTAAAATTGTCTTTCTCCTCTATCCATTCTGAATTTAAACGACCAATATCAATCCTCGCAGGTGCAATATTGGTTTCTAACATTGCTTTAGCTAAGAGCAAGGAATCTTGTATTTTTAATGGTTTTTTTATGATATTTTCTGCATAAGAATGCTTGTTAAGAATATTACTTGCACTTCTTTCTAATAATTGTCTCCTGAAAAGTATAAGTTCTATTGATTTGTCAAACCATAACTTACTTATTACATTAATAAATTCAACAGCTATTTTTTCATCAGTAATCCAATTCTGTAATGTCTTATCAAAATGATTGTTTAAAATATCTTTTTTTTTTATAATTGCTTTTTTCATCTAATTGATTTTTTGATTATTAATAAAAATAAAATATACTTATTCTAATCTTCAAATTTAAAAAAAATAATTTAATATAACAAAGCCTTTGTGTATAATAATTTTTTTGAAAAAATTGTTTAAATGCCTTTTAATAAACTGATGCTTTTTAATAAATGGAATGACAATAAACTATACAAAAGGTTTAGAACCAAAAAGCACAAAGCAATAAATTGGTTGAAAAGAGTTTATAAACAGTTTCCGAATTTATTTGCTCACTGGAGCTATGGTTTCCAACCATAAGACTTAGATAACAAGAGCCGTATGAGTAGAGAGGTTCAAATACGATTCTGTGAGAGGTTTGAGGTAAAACTCCTCTTGCCTGCTCTACTAATTTTGCACAACAAAATTAAGA
>CAYNBX010000100.1:0-6951 GCA_964395505.1 uncultured Bacteroidales bacterium
CTATGTCATAAAAAATGACATAGCACTTTTAAAAAATTGGTGGATTTTCAAATTTTGTAGAAAAATTAAGAATATGTTTATCATTCTTCCTTTAATTTGATTACGTATGCAATAACATTGGTGAAGGTACTAAAATAATACAGGTTGTCAAACAAGCAGAAAACCCCGATAGCTATTGGGATGGCTTATTTTCTAAAAACTTATAGAATACCTGCCTATTTACAGGCTTCTCAAAAGTTTTTTAACTGTTTTTGAAAATTTTTCGGATGATAGTGAAAAAACATATAATATTTATTTGCAAAATCAATTATAAAATATTAAATTTAAAAATTATTAATACAAGTTGTAAACAACAACCTTGTGACACTTAACACCTACCAATATACCAATTTATCAATTTACCGATATTTTACTCCCCTATCCTAAGTCTCTTTCCTTCTGAATGACTTGTAAACTCAGGTGCATACATACATTGAATTGTTGTTATGCCATTTGAAAAATCACCTCTTTGTGAAACAATCAAAGGGTATTCAAAAACATAAGTGCCTTTTCTAAGATAATTAAAAAAGAAGTTTGTTGAGGCATCTAATGTGCTTTCATAATACCCTAAGCCATCCTGATATTTATACCCGGAAAGAATATTTACAGCTTCAAAAGCTGAAGCTCGCATATCCTTTAAATGAACATATTCCATATCTCTGTCAACTCTCAACTCTATCCTCACTTTTATTTTATCGCCAACTTTCAACAAGGTATTATCATTAATTGGTTCTATAACAGGACCTGTTGGATAATATCTCTCTACAAATAATTTCTTATCCAATTTTAAAGGTGTTTTATGAGCTGTTATTTTATCTAAGTTTTCAAAATACTGCCAGTACAAAGCTCCCCATGCAATACCTTCATCAGTTTTAGTTACTGTGATATTTCCCATCTCAGGCTTAATGTCATTTCCTGTCCATGAGGTCTTGAAATAACCGGTACCTGCTTCAATTTTTACGTCTTCCATTTTTTTAGGATTTATTATTATATTCCCAAGCTTTATTTTAACGAGTTTGTTACTTGTCAATAGGTCAGTACCTGTTAATAAAAGTGCATAGCAGGCTTCAACCGTTGCCTTTGAAGTTTTCCAGTTTTGTGTTTGTTTTTGTTTTAAAAGCCATTGTTTCATTTGTTCAACAGATTTTTTATCATTAGTAATTTCATAAAAAGCTTCAATCAACAAAGCTTGTGTCTCAACAGGAGCTTGATACCAATAATATCCGGCCTTTTCGTCTCTCCAATACATGCCCATTTCATCTGAATGCAAAGCTTTTTCTTTTAATGATTTGATGATATCCAATGGCGTTGTTTTGTAATCATAATGCTTCAATGCTAAGGCAATCATAGCTTGAAGATATTTATTCTTATCTAACCAATACTTATCAGCCTGTCCTTTAAAATACTCAAAAGCTTTTTTATTTTTATCATCTATTTTTATGCTGTTTTTAAAATAACTTCTTGCATATAAATATTGAACCTGCAAATTGCCTAAGTGATTTCCATTCATCTTATCAGGATAAAGTTTTTTAATATTTTCATAATCTTTTCTTATTATGTTATCTAAATATTTAACAGCTTTTTGAACCATATTCCATGTTTTGGTATCTTGTTTAATATTTTTAATTCCGAGATGTTCAAGATGACCAAATCCTGTAACAATATGCTGAGTAATATATCTATCGTCTTTCATACCTTTAAACCAGGGCCAGCCGCCATTTGGAGTCTGCATCTTTTGTAATTTTCTTGAAGTAATATTAAGTTCATCAGACATTTTGTTCAAATCAAAAAGTAAAGAGATTCTTTGTTTTCTTTCAGTTTCATTTTTCGCATCCAGAACCCAGGGTGTTTCTTCAAGCATCAGAGATTTCAATTCCTGATTTTTTTCAAGATTTGATAACAAAGCATTTGGCGTTATATCTCTCCAACTTTCAAACACGTGTTTTATTTTGGGATTTGAATTAACAATATAGCTTGCTATGCTGTTTGCATAAAAACGACTAAATATTTTTTCAGAACATTCATAAGGAGATTCCATAAGATAAGGCAAGGCTTGTATTGCATACCAGGCAGGATTGGAAGTAAATTCAAGTGTTAGCTTATAATTTTTTAATGTCTTTGACGACTTACTGTTTTTCAATTTATAGAAAGAATATTTTTTATTTTGTTTGCCATTAATAGCTAAGGGCAATGATTCAGTAACCAACAATCTGTTTGACAGCACAGGCAAAGTCATTTCTTCAGCATCAGTGAAAGAACCTGATTTTGCATAAATTTTGTAAGTAACGGCTTCTATTGCCTGTGGTATTGAGATGTTCCAGTGTAAGACCCGGCTTTGTCCTTTTTTAACTGTGAATGTCTTTACTGCATTTGTGTTGTTTAACAAGCTGTCAACAGGAGTCATTGTTAAAGCATCAAAGAAATTTATTTTTGCTATGCCTGAGAGTTCTTTATCAGAAATATCAACAACTTTAGCAGAAAAAGAAATAGTGTCCCCCTGTCTGAAATATCTCGGTTCATTTGGAATTATCATCAAATTTTTTTGTGCTGTCAGATGTTTTTGTACAAAACCATATTTCAGCTCTTTTGTATAAGCAAATCCCATCATCTTCCATCTGGTAAGTGATTCAGGAACTTTGAATTTAATTATTATTTCTCCTTTTTCATCAGTCTCAAGATTAGGGAAGAAAAAAGCTGTCTCTTTAAAATCTCTGCGTAATTGGATTCCCATAAACTTTTCCTCATTTTTTAATAATTTCTTTCCCTGTTCAGATGTTGTTTCTTTTTGTTCATCCGAAGCAAAAGTTTTAAGGATTTCATCACCTTGTATTTCTCCTTTTGCTGAAACAGGCATGCCTTGTCGTCTTATATCAATATTTTTATATCTCAAATGCCCGTAATAATTAAATCCGAACCAGTTTAACCTGTCATAGTCTCTATAAACAGGTGTTTCTATATTGATGGGTTTTTCTGTATAAATTTTACTAAATTTTGTTTTAAAAGCATCTCTTGTATCCCAGCTTATGCTGCTGTAATAAGTTTTATAAATGTCAAAAAACCACTTGTTTTTTCTGAGAGCATCCAATGATTCGTCATACATAGAACAAAGCATCTCAGCAGCAACTTTATCGCCTTTTATTTTATCTTTTATTTTAATTTTCCATACTTCATTATCACCCGGCAACAACTTATCCCTGAATGTTTCAAATTCAAAATCCAATTGTTTATTAGTATATGGAACATTAATAATAGATTCATTTTGATATGACCTGTTATTTTTAACAAAAGTTAAATTGATGTTAAAATTACCTCTGTATTTTTCTTTTATTGGGATTTTAATAATTTTTTGTTGATTATTGAGTTTAAGCCACTGCTTGCTAAGGACAGAGTCTTTATGCTGAATTTCAAAGACAACATGAACATTTTTATATTTTGTGCCAATTAAAAATGAAATATCTTCACCCGGTTCGCCTTTGTCTTTTATCATATAAAACCAGTTTGGAGAATTATCAGGTATTACTTTTGCCTTTGTTGAAAATACTTTAAAATATGAGAGTTTTTCTATGTCTGAGCCATATTTATCTTTTGATTTGATTTTTAGAACGTAATCCCCATAAGTCCATTCAGAAAGATTATTGATTTTAAGTAAGGTATCTTCTTTTGTATTGAAGTTATAATTAAGAACCTGCTTTACTTTTTGCCATTTTGAAATATCATTTTCATCATTATAAACATCATAAGGAAATAAAGCATGGAATTCTTTTTTGTTCATAATGAATTTGTCTGGTCTTTGCCACAGCCGTTCTCTAAATACTTTGTCAGGTTGTTTTAATTTATAAATTGAAATATTTCCTTTTGCAGCCTCAAATTCTCCGTTTAGAGTACTTGTTTTAATTTTAAATTCATTTTTTTTATCTTTATTAAGATTTTCAGGAATATTAACGTCTATTAACAAAGCTGTATAAGCAGCAGATATTGTCTTTTGTGAAGAATGTGTTTCTCCGTTAATGTCAGTTACATCAGCATAAATTGTATAATTAAATATAGGTTTGTATTTTTTCTCAATACTTAAATCGGCAATGGCAGTGAAGTCAATTACAAACTCACCTTTTCCATTTGTAAAAGTAATGCCATTTGTAATCTCCATTTCCGGTGATGTTGGAGAATAACCTCTCCACCAATAATTCCAATATGGGAATCTTGCTGTTCTGATGACCCGATATTTTACCTTTGCACTGTCAATATTGTAACCTGCATAAGCTTTTGCAATTCCATTAACTTTAACTGTTTTGCCTAATTTATAACTGTCTTTTATTTTTTTAAAGATTACTTCAAATTTAGGTCGTTTATATTCTTCAACAGAAAAGAAGATATTCCCCGATTCATTTGAAATATGCATCTGACCATTAAGGACTCCAACAGGTGCAGTAAATGAGCCGTTGAATGAGCCATAATCATTACTTACGAGATTCAATCTTGAAATTTCCTTTCTGTTAACATCGTAAAAGATAACTGTTGTTTTGTGATGAGGTTTTATTTTATATTTTCCCCCTTCTTTTTCTAAAATAATTCCTTTGAAAAATATAGTTTGTCCCGGCCTATAAATAGCCCTGTCAGTGAAAAAGAAGGTCTTTAAATATTTCTTGCTCTCCCTTGACGAATAAGCAAACTGATAAAAATAATTGTCTGTTATAAAAATGTCATCTTTATCAATAAACTTAACATAAAATGATTTAGAATTACTTCCGGGCGGTAATGACTGCATTTCAAAAAAACCTTGTTTATCTGTCTTAAAACTTTTCCAATGTTTAAACTCATTATCTCTCTTCTTATAATTATAAGCCTTATAATATGTTTCAATGTTTACATTCTTTAAGGGTGTCCCTTTTTCTCTATCCAGGACATAAAATTCATAAATGCCGTTTTTCCTTTTTTGGCTTATATAACTGATATTCGATATCCAGAAAGAGTTATAAGCTACAAGGTTATGATTATAAGAAAAATATTTATCAGTTCCAACCAAAACAATATAATATCCTGTAGGCAACTCAGGCATTTTAATTTCTACAGAATGCTTTTGATAATCACTATCATCCGGCAGTAATAATTCCCATTCCTTTGAAGGATATAATTTTAAATAATCATCAATCAGATTTTCTCTATTATGTTTTCGTTTTAACTTTTTATCTTTTTCAGGATTTATCTTGATGATTCTAAAATAAGTTTTCTTAATATTTTTATAAGAGAGCAAACCAAGGAAAGGCTTTTTAGAAGGATTAGCATATTCAGTTGTCATACTCAATGAAATTTTTTTAATCTGCTGCTGCAAAATTTTACAATTTTTAGCTCCGTCAGAATCAGGGAAGCGTTTAACTGCTGCTTCACAACATTGATAAGCTTTCTTTTTATCCCATTTATATTTTTCTGATTCTAAAGGTTTGTACAATGCTCCTCTTTTGTAATATTCATTTGCGATTTCATAGGAGACATCTGTTGAATTTGGATAATCAGAATATTTTTTCTCAAGATTTAATAATGCCTGTAAATACAAACTATCTTTTAATTCCAGCACAGAATTTTGCTTAAGGAATTTTAACCTTTTCAGGTCAACATCTATCAATGCCTGAGGATTCTTATCATCTATATGAAAAGCTATGAGGTCTTTCAAAATTTTTATTGCATAAAACTTATTTGATAATGAATCTTTTGATAAAATATTAATTTTTATAAAATCCTTACAAGGTTCAAAATATTCTTTTTTGTCAAGTTCAAATTTATAAGCAGGTTCGGTTAACCCAGGCTCAGCATTCATAAAGAAATCTACAGCTCTGTGAGCGAGGAAATCATAAAGACCGGGACGGAATTTTTTTGAGCCTTTACCTTTTATCAATACCAGATCATAAGTTTTTAAGGCTATCTTTTTTAATTCATCGGGATTTTCTAATGACATCAAATAGTTTTTTTTAACTTGATAAACGATTTTGTTTAAATCCCAGGTATTAATATCTTCTTCGTTATAATTTACTGTCTCCGTTCTGTTTAAAAATTTATATCTGTTTGCCTGATAATATCTCCAGTAAATCTCAGCCAATACAGAATGTAAAATTTGTTTTGTAGGAAAAGCAGCTTTTTTTATTTCTATGTTAAGCTCATCAATATTCTTTTTCATAAAATCCTCTTCATATTCCGAACGCAGTTTTATTTTATAAATATTTGCTTTGATGAACTGCTGTATGTTATTTTCATTTTTTGCTTTGTAATAAATCTTAGCAACTAGTTTTAATGCTGACCTTGGTAAGCCCTTTTTTACAAGAGAATCTACCTTTTGCCAGTCTTTCGCATAATCTTTGTTTATACTTAAAATACCTGTATCATAATTTTTTTTGATTTGATTGTTTTCTCCTGTATAACCGCTTGTCAAGACAACAATACTTATAAGGCTTATAAAAATTAAAAGTTTTGTTTTCATAATTTAAAGTTTTTTAATGAGTTGGTTTTTATATATTTTTGTATAAAATAATGCGTTTGTGAAAATGAGGACTAAACTTCTGTAAAAATATTAATATTTACAATATACCATTAGTATTGTGGATAAATTTACAGCACAAATTTGCTTATCATCTCAAAAAGAAAATTTCAATGTTAATCACGATAAAAAACAACATTTATGCCATATTCAGAAAAAGTAAATAATTCTATGACTTCATTTATATGGGACCTGGCAGATTTACTGAGAGATACATATAAAAGAAATGAATATCAAAAAGTGATTCTTCCTTTTACTGTTCTTAAACGATTTGACTGCGTTTTAAGTATATCTAAAAACGCAGTCCTTGAAACAAACAATCAATATAAAGGTCAATTTGAAAATATGGAACCTGTTCTTTTAAGTGCTGCAATAGATAAAAAAGG
>CAYNBX010000101.1:0-6905 GCA_964395505.1 uncultured Bacteroidales bacterium
TTTTTTTTAATATCTGTTATAATTTCTTATCTTGTCAATATTTTTTCTTGATTTCTTTCTGATTTTTATATCTTCTGCAGGATATCCCAAAGTGATGAGTAAAGCAATTTTTTTATTCCTATGCAAAGAAAGGATTTTTTTAATTTCTTTTTCATTAAACCACCCCAACATACAGGTACCAAGTCTTAGTTCTGCAGCCTGAAGGCAAAAATGCTCAGCAGCTATTCCGATATCTATCAAACTAAAATCTCTATTTTTTAATTTACTACCAATCATAGAGATGAAATTTGCTTTTTCAATAATTAACACAATGATAACAGGAGCTTGTAATGAAAATTTATTGAAATAAAAGACTTTATCGAATGTTTTTTTTGCTATTTTATTTTTTATGTCAGGCTCATCAAGCACTATGAATTTCCATGGTTGTGAATTACTTGCCGAAGGAGCTAATCGTGCTGCTTCCAGACAAAGTTCAATTTTTTCTTTCTCTACTGCTCTGTTTGAGTATTTTCTTACGCTTTGTCGAGTTTTTGATAATTCTATAAAATTCATATTTTTCTATTTTTTTATTTTAATTAAATTTGATTAGGATAGTTGATTAATGATATTATTATTTTGATAAACATTCAAATTATCAAATGTAAGAAGTAATTTTTTAATTGTGTACAAAAATGCAAAGAGATTAAAGTAATCCTTCCTCTCTTAGTCTTTTAATAATTTCTATGATTACTTTGCTGCGATTCATTGTATAGAAATGAAGTCCCCTGACACCCCATTTTATTAATTCTCTGCATTGTTTGGTGGCAAATTCAATGCTAAAATTCATCAATGCCTGTTTATTATCCTGTGGCAATCTATCTATTCCTTTATATACTTCATCAGTAATTGTAGCACCACAATATTTAGATAAAGCTTCTATCATATTTACACTATAAAATGGCATTATTCCTGGAATTATAGGGACTTTAATTCCAATATTTCTGCAATCTTTAACAAAGTCGAAGAAATACTTATTATCATAGAAAAATTGTGTTGTAATATATTCAGCACCCTTATCTACTTTTAATTTAAGATATTCCAGATTTTTTTCTTTATTTTTTTGTTCTATATGACCTTCAGGGTATCCGGCAGCACCTAAACAAAAGTTGTAATTTTTTTTAATAAATGTTATCAAATCCGAAGCATAAGAGCAGCTTTTAGGATGTGGTGTAAACTTATCAATGTTTCTGGGTTTATCTCCACGTATGACAAAAATGCTTTCTATACCTAAATTTTTATAACTATTTAAAACAGATTTAATATCATCAGGTCCCAGACCATAGCCTGCAAGGTAAGCAACAGTCTCTAGTCCTTTTTGTTTTTTAAGTTTTTTTACAAGTTTATAGGAGCCGTCGCGTGAAAAGCCTCCAGCTCCAAAAGTAACAGCTGCATAGTCTGGTTTTAATTTTGAAAGATTGTCAATTGCTTTATCTAAATTTACAGCAGCCTTATTGTCTCTTGGAGGATAAAATTCAAATGAAATTGTTGTCTTTGTGTTATTATTCCATAAATTTGATATACGCATACTATTTTAATGATAAATTTGAGTCAAGAATTTCAATAAATATTTAACCGATGTTGAGCGGTTCTTAAGAAGAATCGTTAAATCCGATGTTAAGAAAATATTATTATTTCAATCAATTAATTTTTTTTGTGATTTCTTTAGTTTCTTTTTCGAAACCCGGTTTTCCGAGCAATGCAAACACGTTTTTTTTGTAAGCTTCGACTCCTGGTTGGTTAAAAGGATTTACATCTAAGATATATCCACTTAAAGCACAGGCAAATTCAAAAAAGTAAATCAATTGGCCAAGATTTATTTCATCAACATAAGGCATTGAAATTTTAATATTTGGAACTTTACCATCGGTATGAGCGAGTATTGTTCCTAATTGAGCCATTTTGTTAACATAGTGAATATTTTTATCGGCAATGTAATTCAAACCATCTAAGTTTTCATTATCAAAGGGTATTTTCAGATTTCTTTTAGGATTTTCAACAGATAATACTGTTTCAAAAATATTTCTTAATCCTTGCTGTATATATTGTCCCATTGAATGAAGGTCAGTTGTAAAACAAACGCCGGCAGGGAAGATGCCTTTATTTTCTTTTCCTTCGCTTTCACCGTAAAGCTGCTTCCACCATTCTGTCAGATAAAATAAATTAGGTTGGTAATTAACCATTATTTCAGTTGTTTTGCCTTTTTGATAAAGGATGTTGCGAACTACTGCATACAAAGCTGCCGGATTTTCCTCAATTGAATTTGTTGATGTTAGTTGTTGCTGCATTATTTTAGCACCTTCAATTAATTTTCTGATATTAAAACCTGCTGCTGCAATGGGGAGTAATCCCACAGGAGTTAACACAGAATACCTACCTCCAACATCATAAGGTATAGTATAAGTTTTATAAGCTTCTTTTGTTGCTAATTTTTTTAATGCTCCTTTATGTTTGTCAGTTACAGCAATTATTCTTTTACGAGCATTTTCTTTACCATATTTATTTTCAAGATGTTTTTTTAAAATTCTAAAAGCTATTGCTGGCTCGGTAGTTGTCCCTGATTTTGAAATTACTGTCAAGGCATAATCTTTTTTATCAAGTATATCCAACAAATCAGCGAGATAACTCTCACTAATATTATTGCCTGCATAAACGACTAATGGGTTTTCCCTTTTGTTTAGTAAACCGTTAAAGTTATGGCTCAATGCTTCTATAACAGCTCTTGAGCCAAGGTAAGAACCGCCAATACCAATCACAACAAACACTTCAGCAATTTTTTTTATTTTTTGTATATCAGCTTCTATTTTATCAAATATTTGATTATTAATTTCAGAAGGCAGATTTATCCAACCTAAAAAGTCATTTCCCTTGCCTGTTTTGTTTAATAAAGCTTTGTGATATTTATCTATATCTGTTTGAAATGATTTGATTTCTTTTATAGAAACAAAATCTAAAGCTTTATCAATGTTTAGTTTTAAAGTTGTCATATAATTTATCTTTTTTATTAATGTGTTTAATTTAAAAAGTCATATATAATAAAATAAGAAAGCGTTAAAACGGTTAATACCTTTTTAATTTCATTAACCACCAAGTTTAGTTAGTGGTTGACAAAAAAGTGTCAACTTATAACCGATTTATCGGTTTTTCAAATATTTGAAAATTCCTAACTCGTTTTTAATTTAAACCTTTTTATACTGGACTTATTAATTGTATCTAAAAATTAAAATTAAAAGAATATCCTTAAATAAAATTATAGGAGTGATGAGCAAAAATACAAATATTATTGGACAGACAAATAAACTTATGAAGTGTTTGAATAGTGCATGCAGGGAAATAATAAATATCAGTTCAGGTTTATATTTAAATTGATATAAAAATTTAGCAAGATGAAATTATTTTATCAAAATTTTGAATGAAACTGCAGCATATTGAGATTTATTATTTTCTTTCAAAAATTCAGTACTTTTCGAACTTTTGAACATTAAACCGGTTTTGCTGCCAAAGTGTCTCTTTATGAATAAAAGGTTTAAGAATATCTATATCTTAAATTCCCATTAATTTTATATACAAATCAAAACTTTTACCCTTTCAAATTAAGAAAGAACCTAATATTTTTATAAATTTATAAAATTAAAGTTTAACCAAAAAGTTGCATTTGTAACTTGAATTCAGCAAAGATAAAATTTGATAAAGACTCAAAATTATTATTAATAGTATTTTATTCAGGATATTCAATTCTAATATGATAAATGTTTAGCAATTTCTTTTTAAAGATGTTTTTTATTTTAGTAATATCTCTAAATGTAATATTGGAATTTACAAATTGATTCATAGCTACTTGTTTATTAATAATATTTTCGACAAGCTTATCAATTTTATCTTCATCAGGCAGTTTCAGGCTTCTTGAAGCAGCTTCCACAGAATCAGCCATCATCAAGACAGCGGTTTCTTTTGAAAATGGGATAGGACCATGATAAGTAAAAACACTTTCATCTATTGGCTCGTCAGGGAAATTTCTTTTTTGCAAAGTATAAAAATAATCAACTTTAGTTGTTCCATGATGTGTTCTTATAAAATCAATGATTTGCTCTTGTATTTTATATTTTTTTGCTTTTTCAATACCTTTGATAACATGACTTATTATTATTTTAGCACTTTCTTCATAAGTAAGTTCATCGTGTGGATTAATACCCCCCATTTGATTTTCTATAAAATACATTGGCATATCCATTTTACCTATATCATGATATAAAGCTCCTGTCCTGACGAGCAAGGCATTACCTCCAATATTATGAATTGCTTCTTCTGCTAAGTTGGAAACCTGCATAGAATGTTGGAAAGTGCCAGGAGCTTTCATTGCCAGCATTCTTAATAATTTGCTGTTAGTATCAGACAATTCCATTAAGGTAACATCAGTAACAAAACCAAAAAGTTTTTCAAAAACATATATTAAAGGATATGAGAACAATGTTAGTAAAGCATTACCGGCAAATAAAGCAAAATTAACAGGATTTACTTCCTTGAAACTGCCTTCTTGAATTAGTGAAATTCCTAAATATATAATTGAATATGTTGCAAATATTAAAATAGATGTAAGAAAAAATTGAGACCTCTTTTGTAATTTCACAATGCTGACTATTGTAATAATTCCTGCTATTAATTGTAAAAAAACAAATTCAAAGCTATTTGGCACTAAAAATCCTATGATAATTATTGTTATTATAGTAACAAACAATGCTAATCGCGTGTCAAAAAAAGAACGAATTATAATAGGCACTAAACATATAGGGACAATATAAAGTAAGTTTTCATTATATTTTATGGTTATGCTTGTTAAAAATACCATTAATAATATTATTATTAAAATCAATAACAGTTTTTTATTACTTTCAAAAATATCTTTTCTGAAAAATGAAAGATATAAAATAAAAACTGCGACTGAAATACTAACGAGAATTATTTGTCCTATTAATATCAGGTAATAATTAGAAGAAGATCCTAATTGAGTTTCATATTCATTTTTCAATGATTTAAGAATTTTGTATTTCTTGTTTGTAACAAGTTCGTCTCTTGAAATGATTAGTTCTCCTTTTTTCACCATTCCTCTGGTCAACGAGATTTTACTTAAAAGTGATTTTTTTTCTTTTTGCGTTGTTTCCGCATCGAAATTTACATTTTGTATTATTGAATTTTCCAGTAATGGGAGCAAAAGCTTAATGTCAGCCTCACTATGCTTTTTGAGTTCAGAACGTATATATTTATCAGCACTATGAATTGTGAAAAGCTGACTTAGTTCCTTTTTTACTGCAACATTGTTTCTTAAAACTTTAATACTATAGTCTTTTGCTTTATTTTCAATAACCGGGTTTAGCTCAATAATTCCTCTTGTTAAAAGTGTGTCAAATATTGAAAAGCAAACCTCTTTATTTATTTCTTTTAGTTCTGGTGATGTTATTTCTTTAGAATATTTTGACTGCCAGTTTTTTTCAAAATTTTTATAAAGTTCATTACGTTTTTGAATATAAAGTTTTTGATTATATTTAAAATAAGGTTTATGATCTTTTAAAATAACTTTTTTCTCTTTCTCTATCTCCTCATTAGATTTTAAGATTGCAAAATCAAAAGGTGCTATCAGATCTTTGTGCATCCATAACTTCCCTTTTTGAAATTCATATTTAAACTTACCTTTATGCGGAAATGACGATACCAGTAAAATAATGGTCAATAAAAAAAGAAAGCCTTTATAAATTTCTAAATAATGATTCCTTATGAAAGATATGAATTTTTTCATATTACAAAGCATTAAAAAAATGATAATATTTCAAAAATCAAAACTACGATATAAATTTGAATTTTAATAATATTCCAATGTATAATTAAAAATTTTATTAACAGAAATAACATTGCTTAATTATATTATAAATAAACTATTATTTTATTCAAAGTCCTTTGAATCATTAATAAATTATTAATTTTGATGTTTATAAAATAGTATTTCTCATTTTTATTTTTTGATATAAATATTAATGATAATGAGTTTTGGAATATGTAATTTAAGTATTGTGCCTCTCAGAGCTGAGCCTTCAAATAAGGCTGAAATGATTTCACAAATATTATTTGGGGAATTGATAAAAATAATTGAAAAAAGTAATTCCTGGCTTAGGGTTAGTTTAGATTATGATAATTATGAAGGATGGATTGATGAGAAACAATATTTACCAATATCTGAAGAGCTGTTTAACAACGTTAAAAATTCTAAATCTAATATTTGTCTTGATATAGTTCAACTATTGATTAATAAGACAAATAATACTGCTTTACCAATAGTTTTGGGCAGTTCATTAACTTATCTTGTTAAACAGAATTTTAAAATAGGAGATAATATATATACATATAAAGGTGAGCTCACGGATATTGAGCAATTATCAAATATTTCAAAAAGAAAAATTATCATTAGAAGTGCATATAAATATTTGAATGCTCCTTATTTATGGGGCGGCAGATCCCCTTTTGGAATAGATTGTTCTGGCTTCACTCAAATGGTTTATAAAATTGCATGCATAAAACTTTTGAGAGATGCATCTGCTCAGGCATTACAAGGTAGGACTCTTAATTTTATTTCAGATGCAGAACAAGGCGATTTAGCATTTTTTGATGACGATGAGGGAAATATTATTCATACAGGAATTTTATTAGGAGAAAACAAAATAATGCATGCCTCAGGCAAAGTTCATATTGATATAATCGACCATTTTGGAATTTTTAATGTGGAAACTAAAAAATATACTCATAAATTAAGATTAATTAAAAAGATTATTTAGTATCTTATCAGTAATATTCGCGTTATTTTTGGCAGAATATTTTTTCAA
>CAYNBX010000102.1:0-6795 GCA_964395505.1 uncultured Bacteroidales bacterium
AGATAATGATGAGTCTATATTCCAGTTAAAAATTTTGATAAAACAGGAACTCTGAACTTATACAAAAGTTAAAATTTTAAAATTAAACCTAGCTTTATAAAAAAAAATCCTGAAATTATAAATATTGATGCAAAAAAAAAATCAAAAAAATAAACGTTTATTTGGCATATAACCTTTAAACTATAAACTGGGAAATCTAAACTATAAACTTTAAACCGGAAACTCTTTTTACTTTTTTAGCAAATTATTATCAGTTCCTTAAAATATAATTTATCCAAAGATTTAAAAAATATTTTAGAAATAAAAATTTAAAAACTTTGTATATTTATTTTTTTTATTAATTTTGCATTTCCAATTCAAAAAAAGGAATGATTAAAACGAATCAAAATGTATGCAATAGTTGATATAGCAGGGCATCAATATAAAGTTGAAAAAAATCAAGAAATTTTTGTTAATCGTTTACAAGAAAAGGAAGGTTCAAAGCTTAAGTTTAAAAATGTATTACTTATAGAAAATAAAGGAAAGATCAGCGTTGGCACACCAAACATCCCGGGTGCAAGTGTTTCTGCAAAAATACTCACCCATTTAAAAGGAGATAAAGTAATTGTTTTTAAAAAGAAAAAAAGAAAGGGCTTTCAAACTTCAAACGGTCACCGTGATTTCTTAACAAAAATTCAAATAGATAAAATAACAACAAAAGCAATAAAGACTGAAACTAAAAAGGAAGTTAAGCCTAAAACAAAGGCAGAAACAAATCCGATAAAAAAAGATAAACCAGAAATAAAAGTAAAAGAAGAAAAACAAATAAAAACTGAATAATAAATTATATAATAACATTCATTTTTTTAATGATATAAACTTATTAAACTATGGCTCACAAAAAAGGTGCAGGCAGTTCACATAATGGAAGAGAATCGGAAAGCAAGAGATTAGGAGTAAAGATATACGGCGGTCAGTTTGCAAAAGCCGGGAATATTATTGTAAGACAAAGAGGGACAGTACATTCTCCCGGTGAAAATGTAGGCATTGGGAAAGATCATACATTATTTGCTCTTATTAACGGAACAGTTGAATTTAAAAAGAAAAGAAATAATAAATCTTATGTTTCAATAAATCCATTATAAATGGAGAAAACATAAATTTTTAAAAATTATCTTCTTAGTAAATAAGAAGAAACGAAACTTTTAAATCGGTTTTTAAAAGTAAATTTGTTTTTCATAATTTGTTGGTTAATCTCCTGATTATTTATTTTTCAGGAGATTTTTTTTATTTTATAAAATCTAAAACAATATTTTTGCAGATAAAAACAAAATGTAATGTTAAAGCTAAATTATATAAAAGAAAATACACAAGAAGTTATTAAACGCCTGGCAATTAAAAATTATGATGCTTCTGAAATAATAAAAAACATCATCAAATTAGATAATAAACGCAAGGAAACACAAAAATTATTAGAGAAGAATTTGGCAGAATCAAAAAAAATATCAAAAGAAATAGGGAAATTATACCAAAATGCTAAGAATAACGAAGCAAATAAATTAAAACAAAAAACTATTAAACTAAAAAAAGGTTCAAAAGAACTTGGTGAAAAACTTAATTTAATAACAAAAGATTTAGAAGAACTTCTAATTCAGGTACCAAATATTCCACATCCGTCAGTTCCAAAAGGAAAGTCATCACAAGACAATGAAATAGTATATCAAGAAGGAGTTTTACCTGAATTAAGCAGTAATAGCTTACCTCATTGGAAATTAGCTACTAAATATGACATCATTGATTTTGATTTAGGGAACAAACTCACAGGAGCAGGATTCCCTGTTTATAAAGATAAAGGAGCAAAATTACAACGAGCATTAATAAATTTCTTTTTAGATAATGCTGAAAAAGAAGGCTATAAAGAAATTGAACCACCTTTAGTTGTGAATGAAGCTTCAGGTTACGGCACAGGTCAACTACCTGATAAAGAAAAACAAATGTATTATATAAATTTAGATAAACTATATCTTATTCCTACTGCTGAAGTTCCTTTAACAAATATTTACAGAAATAAAATTATTAGCTTAAAAGATTTCCCAATAAAAATTACTGCTTATTCTAGCTGCTTTAGACGTGAAGCTGGTTCTTATGGCAAAGATGTCAGAGGTTTAAACCGCTTGCATCAATTTGATAAAGTTGAAATAGTTCAAATTCAACATCCTGATAAATCTTATGAAACTCTTGAAGAAATGCGTGAATATGTTGCTTCCTTAATACGAAAACTTGAATTACCTTTCAGAGTGTTAAAACTTTGCGGTGGAGATTTAAGCTTCACCTCTGCCTTAACGTATGATATGGAAGTATATTCTGCTGCTCAAAAAAAATGGCTTGAAGTAAGTTCTGTCTCTAATTTTGAGTCTTTTCAATCAAACCGTATGAAATTGCGATTTAAAGATGAAAATGGTAAAACTAAACTTGCTCATACACTAAACGGCAGTGCTCTTGCGTTACCAAGAATAGTGGCTGCTTTGCTTGAAAATAATCAAACTAATAAAGGTATTAAAATACCTAAAGCTTTAATAGATTATACTGGATTTGATATCATTGACTAAAAAGTTTTTACAAGAAAACGCTAATAATATTAATGTTATTTTAGATTTTCATAGTTGTAGTTTAATTTTACGTTGTTACTTTATAACTAAAGACCTTCGGACCTTGTCAAGTTACCATTCTTCTAAAATAGATGAATTTGACAGTATTTATAGATAAAACAACAACATAATACATTAATAATTTTCTTTGTAAATTATTACATAATATATAATGCATAAATCCTTCAAATACATTTATATTGTTATATCATTAATGATACTGATAACTTTTTCTGTTTCTGCACAAAACAAAATTAGAGTTTCAAAAAAGCTTAGTTCTGTTAATAGAAATAATTATAATCCAACAGCACAAAAAGAATATAATAATAAGCTAAAATTAGCAATACAATATTATAGAAATAAAAAATATAAAAAAGCTGCTTCTATTTATGAAGAACTCCTAAAAAACAAAAAACATAATAATAATTTTTTATACAATTATTATCTTGAATGTTTACTGCAACTAAGAGATTTTAAAAAAGCAGAAAAAATTGTAAAAAAACAAATAAAACATAATCCAGGAAATTTAAGATATATTATTGATTTAGGTTATGTGTATAAACGTGAAGATAAGCCATATAAAGAAAAAAAACAATTTGATATAACTTTAAAAAAAATAAGACCTGATAAAAATCAAATTAAAAATCTTGCTTATGCTTTTTTATCAAGAAGAGAAACTGAATATGCTGTAAAAACATATAAAAAAGGAAGGAAAATTCTTAACAATTCGCAGCTCTTTCATTCAGAACTTGCTGATATTTATAATATGACCGGTGATTATTCAGGTATGATAAATGAATATCTTGAATTGCTAAATTACAATGCTGGATATTTGAATGCCGTTCAAAACAAATTGCAAATTATCCTCAGCAAAGACCCTGATAATGAAAAACACGAGATATTAAGAAAAGTTTTATTAAAAAGCATACAAAAATATCCTGATAAAAACATTTACTCTGAAATGTTATTATGGTTCTCCATTCAACAAAAAGATTTTTATTTGGCTTTTACAGAAGCCAAATCCTTAGACAGACGATATCATGAAAATGGTAATAGAATGTATAATTTAGCTGAATTGTGTGTTTCTAATAAAAATTATGATATTGCTATTAATGCTTATAAATACATCATTAAAAAAGGAAGAGATAATTTTTTTTATATAAAAAGTAAAGTAGGATTGCTCAATGCCAAATATCTGAAAATAATTAATTCTACTAATTTTACTAAAAAGGAATTATATAAATTAAAAGACGAATATATCTCAACAATAAATGAACTAGGTAAAAATTCATCAACAATTCTATTGATTAGAAATTTAGCTCACTTACAAGCATTTTATCTTCATAAAGATAAAGATGCGATACATTTATTAAATGAAGCAATTAAAATAAAAAATATAACTGATAAGATGCAAGCAGAATGCAAAATCGAATTGGCAGACATCTTGCTTTTTTCAGGCGATGTATGGGAAGCAACTTTGCTTTATTCACAGGTTGAATATGACTTTCAAAATGAACCAATAGCTAATTTGGCAAAATTTAAAAATGCAAAATTATTCTACTATATAGGTGAATTCAAATGGGCAAAAGCTCAATTGGATGTTTTAAAAGCTTCTACCTCAAAATTAATAGCTAATGATGCCATGAAACTATCACTACTTATAAGTGACAATACTGATGAAGACAGCTCAACAAAAGCATTAAGAATTTATTCCAGAGCAGATTTGTTATCATTTCAAAATAAAGATTCTCTTGCTTTAAAAACTTTAGACTCTATAAAAATGATTGCACCAGGACATCCTTTATCTGATGAGGTAATTTATAAAAAAGCAGAAATAAAAATAAAAGAGCATTTATATATCCAGGCTGACAGCCTCTTGCAAAAATTAGTAAATTTATATCCTTATGATATTCTGGCTGATGATGCACTAATTAAACGTGCTGAATTAAACGAAGAACAACTTCATAACAAAACAAAAGCAATGGAACTTTATAAAGATTTGTTGTTAAATTATCAGGGAAGTGTATTCGCTGTTGAAGCTCGTAAACATTTTCGTGCTTTAAGAGGTGACAAAATTAATTCTCTCCGTTAGAGATATAAAAATAATATTATAGGTCTGGGAAATAATAAATATAATATAAAGGTTCTACTGTTATTTTAATGACTGAGGTGTTTTTATTGAAAAGATTTGATGATTAAATGATTGGATTATTGAATGATTGATTAATTGATTAGATGATTGAGTGATTGAGTGATTAGGTGATTGGAAGCATTCTAAAAACTGTATAAATAAAAATTGAGTCCGGTATAAAAAGCAAGTATGACCTCTACCTAAGCCTCTCCTGTAAGAAAGAAAATTCCCCTTCTCCTTCTATGAGAAGTGTTTAGGGGGTGAGGTAAAAATAAGTTTTATCCTCTTTCAATTATAGTTCTTATATTAAATTCGGGATAGTACCAATGTAAAAATCAGAGAAATAATGCTGTGAACGACATCTTTTGCTATTTTAAATAAATTTTTAATCCCAGATGTTTACGTCTGGGATTAAAAAGAATTAATAAATATAAAGATTAGGACGTTTACACGCTTATAAAAATTATTAATATATTTATATTAATTTGATATTTTTGACAATAATTCTTATAGTTTTTTAAGCCATAATAAGTTATTATATAAAAATTTATGTTTCATCAAGTTAAGGCAAAAAAATATTTAGGACAACATTTTTTAAAAGACGATAACATTGCCTTAAAAATTGTTAATAGTTTATCATATAAAAACAATAATGTTCTTGAAATAGGTCCTGGAACCGGAATTTTAACAAAATATCTTTTAAACGTCAATGGGATTAATATTTTTGTTATTGAAATAGATAAAGAATCTGTTGAATATTTAAAAAATCATTTCCCAAAATTAAAGGACAAAATCATTTCATCAGATTTTTTGAAATATGACTTAAATAAAATTTTCCCTGATAAATTTTCTATTATTGGTAATTTGCCATATAATATTTCAAGTCAAATATTTTTTAAAATTTTAGATTACAGAAATAAAATCACTAAAGTTATATGTATGCTTCAAAAAGAAGTTGCAGAACGTATCTCTTCTCCTTGTGGTAGTAAAAAGTATGGAATCTTAAGCGTTCTCATGCAAGCTTATTATGATATTAAATATCTATTTACAGTAAATGAAAATTCATTTTACCCGCAGCCAAAAGTAAAATCTGCTGTTCTAAGTTTAAGCAGGAATAATACTTTAAAACTTAATTGTAATGAAGAATTATTTTTTAGAGTTGTTAAAACAGCTTTTAATCAACGAAGAAAAACCATTAGAAACGCATTGAAGAATTTTAATTTAAACAAAAATATCATTTTATATGAATTATTTGATAAAAGAGCAGAACAGCTTGGTGTTGATGAATTTGTTAAAATCACTAATTATATTGAGCAAAATTTATAATGTAGGCTTTTAACATAGAAGATTCCATGAGAAAGTCTTTTTTTGAATTATCCATAAAATATAAAAATATACAAAAAATAATTACATATTGTTAGTAAAAATTAGCATCTCGTTCTAAGGATTATCATTAACACCTCGTTTTAACGAGAAGTTTAAAACAAAACGTAGAAGCTATACCCGTTTTAACGGTTTTTCTCTCATTCGTCATTTTTAAAAGTTAAAACCCTTAAAACGGTTATTAAATTAGTTTTTTTCACTTTAAACCCCTTGATAAATCAAGGGGTTTATGATATACTTTTTTAAATTACCCGGATTCGGAAATTGTTGAAATAAATACGTTTGGCAATTATTAGTTTTGATAAATTGATTAAAATATCTTAATAGTTGAACGTTTTTAAATTTTAAAATCGCTCAATTAGAGTTATAACTGTTTTAAAGTTTCCATAATTTTTCAAAATTAATTGTAAATTTTTTTTAATCTTATGAAATTTTTCCTTTAATTTGTATTGTAATTAGTGTCCGTACATAAAGTCAGTGTTTGATTCAGAATGACGTCTTTTTAATATGGTTTTTTAGAAGCGTACGTCATTCTGAATGGAATGTAGAGCAACGGAATGTAATGAAGAATCTGTTTGTTGTTGTGTGAAGCTTTTTTATAGGGGGATTCTTCTATGCGTTCAGAATGACGTCTTTTGTAAATGACTGTTTTCA
>CAYNBX010000103.1:0-6748 GCA_964395505.1 uncultured Bacteroidales bacterium
ATTTACAAAAGACGTCATTCTGAATCAAACACTGACTTTATGGACGGACACTAATTATTGAAGATATATACTTTTTACTTTATATTCTTCACTGTTCTCTATACACTCTACTTTTTACACTTTAAAATTATTATGTATAACTTTTATGGGGCTTACGGATATTAAGATTTTTGCAATTTTATTCAAGTTGCTTTATTAAAAGTTAAAATTAACAGCTTCAACTGATTTTATTTCCGGAACATATTTTTTTATTGCTTCTTCAATTCCTTCTTTTAAAGTAACTATTGCCATAGGGCATGATGCGCATAATCCTTGCAATTTAACTTTAACAACCTTATCTTCTGTTAAGTCAATAAATTTAAAATCACCTCCATCTGCTTCTATGTAAGGTCTTATCTTTTTAATAACATCTTGAACTTTCCCTGTTAGTTCTTTATTCTTATCGTTTTTTATATTATTAAGTGATTATTTCAATTAATAATCACAGTATTAAATATTTGGATCAATTTTTACTGTTTCTGTTGGATTAATAGTTTTGTTTCTCTTTTTTATTTGTTCTATAACATTATTTGCAAGGTTCATAAAAGGTTTAGATTCAGGAGAATTTTCATTTAATATAACAGGTGAGCCTTTATCACCGGATTCGCAAATGCTTTGTACAAGGGGAATCTGTCCTAACAACGGAACTTCCAATTCTTCTGCAAACTCTTTGCACCCATCCTTGCCAAATATATAATATTTATTGTTTGGTAGTTCGGCAGGAGTGAAATATGACATATTTTCTATTACTCCTAATACAGGTACATTAATGCTCTTTTCAAGGAACATATTAGCAGCTTTTCTAACATCAGAGATAGCTACCTTTTGAGGTGTGCTGACAACAATAGCTCCTGTTACAGGGACTTTTTGAACTAATGTTAAGGCTATATCTCCAGTGCCAGGAGGTAAGTCAACTACCATATAATCTATTTCTCCCCAATCAGCATCCCCAAACAACTGACCTAAAGCTTTTGATGCCAAAGGACCTCTCCAAATAACTGCTTGCGAAGATTCAACAAAAAAACCTATTGAAAGTAATTTTATACCATATTTTTCAATGGGTATCACTTTTAATATATCATTTACTTTTCTTGTATATGGTCTCTCTTTAACAACATCAAACATTAATGGTATTGATGGTCCATAAATATCAGCATCTACAAGAGCAACTTTTGCTCCTGTTTTCGATAAAGCAATTGCCAGGTTAGCTGCAACTGTTGATTTCCCAACCCCTCCTTTGCCTGATGCAATTGCAATGATATTTTTTACTCCAGGCATTAAACTCGTTTCTTCAACCATTTTAATAGCTTTTGCAGTGATATTCCCTTTTATATCCGCATTTTCATCAACATAATCAAATATAGCCTGAACGCAAGCTGGTTTTATTACATCTATATTTGGGTCATTGGATTTTTGGAAGATTAAAGAAAAACTGATTTTTTTTCCTTCAATTTTTAACTCTTGAACCATATTAAGCGATACTATATCTCTGCCTGAAGAAGGATATTCAACAGTTCGTAATGCATTTAAAATTTGTTCTTTTGTGTAAGCCATTGTATTATATTTTATTATTTTGTTCCGAATTAATAAAAGTTATTTTAAACGTTTAAATTTAAAAATTATTGCTTAATAATTACGTATAATTTTTAGAATTATTTTATATAATAAATTTAATTTTTTTGGTACTTCCACGTATTTAGTGAAAAAATTACAATTTAAAGAAAATAAAACTTATTTTCACCTCATCCCCTAACTCATTCTCCTAAAAGGAGAAGGGGAATCTCCCCTCCTACAGGAGAGGGTTAGGTAGAAGTCAAACTTACTTTTTATACCAAACTCAATTTTTGTTTACATAGTTTTTTAGAATGCTTCCAATCACCCGAGCAATCAATCGTCTAATCATCCAATCACCTATTTATTCCATCATCCCAACAAAAATACCTTAACCATTAAAATAACAGTAGAACCAATTTTTTAATTTGTTATTTATAAAAATACAAATGTTTTAAACAATTTCATAAAAATTCAAAAGTAATATTTTTTGTATAAAAATGTATTAATTTTGAACATTGGTTCGTAATTATTTTTTATTTTTGCATTATAGTAAATGGTTGTGTTTGAAAGATAAATCAAAATATTTTAAAATAAAAAAATCTAAAATGAGTTCTATCACTGAAAATTATAAAAAACTAAGAAGAGAAATTCCTGAATATGTAACTATTGTTTTGGCTGGGAAAAAAAGAAATACTGATGAAATCAAAGAAGTTATTGAAGCTGGTGCCACAGATTTGGGAGAAAATTATGTTCAGGAAGCTGAATCTATGTTCAATTCTTTAGGAGATTTGGCAAAGAAGTTGAAGTGGCACATGATAGGTACTTTACAGAAAAATAAAATAAATAAAGTACTCCCTATTTTTGATGTCATACAAACTGTTGATTCGTTCCAAAAAGCAGTAGATATTGATAAAAGAGCTGCAAGAATTAAAAAAACAATATCTGTTTTGATTGAAATAAATATTGGCAGTGAGTTCACAAAATCTGGATTAAAACCAGATTATCAACTTATTGAAGATATTATTAAAAAAATATCAAAACTAGAATATTTAAAAGTAGAAGGATTAATGACAATGGGTCCTAGATTTGGCAATGCAGAAGACAGCAGGCCTTACTTTAGAAAAACAAAGGAAATATTTGACAAAATCAAATCACTTGAAATAGAAAATGTTAATATGAAATATCTGTCTATGGGGATGTCTAATTCTTATAAAATTGCAATAGAGGAAGGCTGTAATATGATTAGACCCGGAACAATGATATTTGGACAAAGATAAATTTAATGCAAAATTCTAAAAAGGAAATTAATAAAAAAACTCACAAATGCCAAAAACAAGACCTTTTGACGAAAATTACAATACTTATGAAAAGTGGTTTGAAATAAATAAATATGTATTCAAATCAGAATTAAAAGCATTAAAGCATTTCATCCCACAAAATAAAAAAGGATTAGAAATAGGGATAGGTAGCGGGATATTTGCTAAACCCTTAGGAATTAAAGTCGGAAATGAACCGTCTAAAGAAATGCGAAGATTAGCAAGAGAAAGAAATTTAACAGTGTATGATGATGTTGCAGAAAATTTGTCATTTAAAGATAATAGTTTTGATTTTGCATTAATGGTTACAACAATATGTTTTGTTGATGATATTAAAAAATCTTTTCAAGAGGTTAAAAGGGTATTAAATAAAAAAGGAATTTTTATAATAGGCTTGGTTGATAAAAAAACTAGCTTAGGGGAAAAATATAAAGAACATAAAGAAGAGAGTGTTTTTTATAAGGAAGCTGTATTTTATTCTACAAAAGAGGTCTTATCATTATTAAAAGATTGTGGATTTAAAAATCCAGAAGTTGTACAAACGGTATTTGGCGATTTATCTAAAATTAACAATATTCAAAATTTTAAAAAAGGTTTTGGAGAAGGTGGTTTCGTGGCTATTAAAACTTATAACAATTAAAATAATAATTACTTTTGAAGCTAATTGTTTTGTAAAATTCAGAAAATTATTTTGTTCTTACAAATTTATTATAAATAAAATTCATGCAAATTATTATATTGTTTTTCAGATATAATCTATTTAAATTTAGGACATTATGACAATTCATAAAATTGGACATAGAACATTGATTATTCTTTTTATAGTTTTACTACTTATTAATTTAATAATCATATATTTCTTTGGCAATCATCATTTATTAGCTGATATAGTAAGCATAGTTTCTGTCTTGTTTTTTCTTTTAATACTTCGCTTTTTCAGAAGCCCGAAAAGAAATATCATAACAGATGAAGACAAAATATTTGCACCTGCGGATGGGAAAATTGTTGTAATTGAAGAAACAGAAGAGCCAGAATATTTTAAAGATAAACGTATTCAAATATCAATATTTATGTCAATTTTTGATGTTCATATCAATTGGTATCCAGTAAGCGGCGTGATAAAATATTATAAATACCATACAGGCAGGTTTCTTGCAGCATGGCTCCCAAAATCTTCTACTGACAATGAAAGAAATACAATTGTTATTGAAAGACAAGAAGATAGAACAAAAATATTGATGCGACAAATTGCAGGAGCTGTAGCTCGCAGGATTATATCAAATGCTAAAGTTGGAAATAAGGTAACACAAAATTCTGAATTGGGATTTATCAGATTAGGTTCACGAGTAGATGTTTTCCTTCCTTTAGATACTAAAATAAACGTAAAATTAGGACAAAAAGTAAAAGGCACACAAACTGTTATTGCTGAATTTAAATAGAAATATTCCCATTGAAAAAAGGGGTAATCCTGAATTCTTCTTAAGTTATATTTAGTTATATTTTTCTATACATCTTTTGGAATAAGGAAAAGATTTAAAATAGACACAAAATTTATCAGTCCTTGAATCAAGTAAAAAAAACAAAAATTTACACACACATTTCGATAAAAGGGCTTGACTAAATTGATAATCCATTGAATTACTTTGAGTTATTATAGATTTAATTTGGAACATATATAAAGGTTATATCAACACCGATGTTGATACATTAATGTTTTAGCACATGCAAGATGGAGCTCACATTTACTTAGAAAAAGATTATGAACAACATATCATGGAGACATCATTATCTGCCACAGGTTGATTTAAAAGTATATACAAATAAAAAGGTGAATTCAAAATATTTGATGTAAAAAGTCAAGTGTTTATCAAATCAGGAAAAGATTTTTCTACAGAATTTTATTTTTTTGAAAAAAATGGAAATACCGTAATAACTAATGGTATAAAAGATAATTTTATCGAAACGAAATTTTTTAAGAAACAGGGTGATAGAAGGAGCTGTGGAGACAGGACTGAAAGCATACCCAATTTAAAAGCATGAAAAAAATCAACAGCCCGCACATAATAAATAATCCTTCAAACGGCTTTCAAAACCAAATTTGAAGCATATGTTGAACTAAATCCAGAATAACCTTGAATTTATGGGGATTGGATGAGGATTTATATTTGTTTTTGGGAGAATGCCTTTAAACGGAATAATGATTTTTAAAACCTTATGTAGTTTCTATATGGTTTATTTCTTTTATTAAGCTTGCTTGCAATTCTTTAAACAGAAAATAAGTAATTTTAAGGTGTAATAAAAATAAACTTTGTCGGGGTAGCAGGATTTGAACCTGCGACCTCCTGCTCCCAAAGCAGGCGCGCTAACCGGGCTACGCTATACCCCGAAATTAATAATATTGTTTTTTTAAATAACTTTTATCTTCCAGCGGAGAAGGGGGGATTCGAACCCCCGGTACCAAAACAGGTACGGCAGTTTAGCAAACTGCTGGATTAAGCCTCTCTCCCACCTCTCCTTTCCCTCATTTAAAGTATGCAAAATTAAATAATACATTTACATTCACAAATTATTTTTTATGTTTTTATTGTCTTAACCTTATAATTTTTTCATATTGATAATAAATTTTGCTTTAATAATACCTTAAATTTACAAATTACTTTATAGCGAAAATTTAAAATGTGCATCAGTTTTTGCGCAGCTCGGCGAAGAGCATCGCAGATGCATCCCTTGTTACGAAGAGAAGGTCTGAGCGAGCATTCCCAACAATGGCTTGCAGTTCTGCTTTGCATAAGATTTAGTTTGCGTATATAAAGTTAATATTAAGCTTATCATTTCCCCTTATTAAACAGAAAGCCTGAAACAATACAGCTTCAGGTTTCTCTAACTTTATAATTAACATTTGAAATTTATTGTTCTATATATATTTGCTTATTACTTTTAAAAGATTTTGAACCTTAATCGGTTTTAATATGCAATCGTCATATACTTTCTTATGATTTTCATATTCTTCTTCATAAATTATATTTGCAGATTGTGAAATAACTGGTAATTTATTCCTAATTTTTTTTATCTTGCATGCAGCTTTATAACCGGTAATTTTTGGCATCTGGTAATCCATTAAAACTAAATCAATATTTTTATTCGTTTTACATTTCTCTACTGCTTCTTCTCCATCTTCAGCCCATAGAATTTTAGCTTTTGTTTTATTTAATATTGCTTTAATTAGTAAAAAATTAGTCCTTACATCATCAGCAACTAATATTACTTTGTCTTCCCAATTATATACTCTTGCTTTTTCTAATGTTGAACTTGAATTATTATACATATCAAACAAATTTTTTTCTAACTTTATTTGATATGATAAAATCAATATTTTTGCCAATTAATTATTTGACTATAAATCAACCTAATATAATTTGGTCAATAATAATATAATTCCATTTATTGAACATAAGTTCTTTATTGGGACAATTTTTATTTACCTATTAATATTAAATCTATTTTTAATCATTGATTGATTGACTGATTGAATGAATGGATGATTGAATGATTTGATGATTTGTAGCATTCTAAAAACTATGTAAACAAAAATTGAGTCCGGTATAAAAAACAAGTATGTCCTCTACCTAACCCTCTCCTGTAGGAGAAGGAATTCCCCATCTCCTAAAAGGAGAAAGGGTTAGAGGATGAGGTGAAAATAAGTTTTTATACTCTTTCAATTTTAATTCTTCCATTAAATTCGTGATAGTACTAATAATTTTATATGATTCTAATTATAATCTACAGATAAAGAATAATTTAAAACGAAAAAATGTTCTATTGTTAATGTTTCGATAAAT
>CAYNBX010000104.1:0-6742 GCA_964395505.1 uncultured Bacteroidales bacterium
TAAATCACGCATTGTTTATATATAAAATAATATGGAAAACCTTTTTAGGGCTTTTCGAAAAAGTCTGATGCGTGCCGTATTTGAGGCAGCAAGGTGAAGATGTATCCTTATACTTCGAACCGAAGCCAACGAAGAAGACGGTGCGCAGCAGACTAACAAACAATTAAACCGATTACAGAACTTGACACTTTTTGAAACTATTAGGAATATTTTACCGCTCTTCATGTTTATAAATGCAGGTTTTTACAAAACTTTTTATTAAAACCTTACATTTATCACATATAAAAGGGATATGATATTCTATAAAACATTTCGTTATGTGTTTTTCAGTAAGCCCTATTTATCATTTGCAAACATAAAATTTAAGGTAAAGTCCAGTAAAATATTGTTTATTCGTAATATAATATAATTATCGTAAGATGGTAACATAACTTTAGCCTTAAATTTATACAAACGCAATTTTTTCCCAAACTCTATTTAAAAAGTTTTATGTAAGTTTTTGCTAATAAAGGCAATCTTTTCACAAACCACATCTTTATTCCATAAGGCAGACTTTCACTATAAATCATAATATAATTCAACAAACTACCATAAATTATTATCGGCGAAAAACGAATATAAAAAAATATGTTTACTTTTTTATATTCTCTTGAATATCCTGATATCTCAGCATATTTACCAACAATAAAATCTGAAATTTTAATCTCTTTTCTTGTCATCTGTTTTCTCCACAAACCCAGGCTGGTCGTATTAATAGGATTTATTAAACTTTTATGATATTTCTCTATTACTTTCTTAGAATAGATTTTTGTTGCTTTATCTTTTTTTGTATAAAACTCCATAACAGAGGGACAGTACTCAATCTCTAAAAAATCACACATTCTCATAAGATAGCACTCAGGGTCCATAACCAAATCTTCATACTTAATATTATAAAAGCGTTCAGGATATTTATTTTCAAGTTTCATAATCCTTTTAACAGAATATCTCCATCTGTAAGCTATTAAAGGCACAATAGGAGCTTCAAAATCTACTTTTTTTATTGAAAGAAAATTATCTCTATAATCTCTTATAATAAAGATAAACTTAGCTTCAGGAAATCTTTTCAACAACTTTTTTATATAAAGAATGTAAACAGGATTTTTATCACCAAATAATTGTATGTCTTTTTTATCATAAAGAGATATATAATTAGAATATACTATTTTTATGAGAGTATTGAAAGAATTTTGTCCTTTGCTTTTCAACAAATCTTTTTTTAATTTTTCCTTATCAATAGTCCATGTATCAAACAATCGTTGTTTAAACAAATCATTGTAAAAAGAAATAATGTTTTGGTCATCCCATTTTTTTATTTTCCCATATTTATGATAAAGACTCACTATCACTGGCGACTCCAAAGGTATACACACATTAGGATGTGCATCAAATAAAGTCCTTAAAAGTGTAGTCCCTGTTCGGGGTCTGCCGAGTATAAAGAAAAAAGGAATGGATTCTATTTTTTTCATTTTCTCAATAACTTACTTTTTATATCTGACAAAAAAGAAAAATCACTTTTCCTGAGCTTAATAATATCAATAACCGACATTTTTACAATTCTTGAATATACTATTAAAAAGATAACAGCTCCAAGAGAATAACTTACATTTGTTGCCATTGCAGCACCTATGGCGCCATACGTAGGTATCCATAAAAAATTTAATATCACATTAATAATTAATGCAGGGATAAAAACAAACACAGCAATTTGTGGTTTGCCAATACCTGAAAGTCTGCTATTTAGAATTCTAAAAATTATAAATATTAAAATACCGGGTAAGATTGTTTGTATTATTTTAACGCTTGGTAAAAATTTCACTCCCCAAATCAAAGGGACTAAAAATGGTGCTATTAAAACAATAATAAAAGAAACAATAATCCCAATTAGAAAAGAAATTCTCAAAAGTTTAGCAGTAACTTTATTCATTGCATCCTGGTCTGTTGCATTTGCACTTCTGCTCATAACTATTATTCCAACAGCAAAAGGCAGCTGCCATAATTGTTCAGCTATTGATACTCCAATAGAATAATAACCAACTTCATTTACTGTTGAAAGTTCTTTTAACAGTAAAATGTCAATTCTATAATTCAACTGCATAACAAGAAATGACATTGCAAATACAAAGCCCAACTTTATTAAGCTTCTAATTATGTCATAATTGAAATGTAATTTTATTTTATATTCTTTATTTATTAACCTTAAAGCATAATATGCAACAAGAGAATTAGAGACCAGGATAGAAATTAATGCTCCTAATACATTTATTTTCATTATCCAGACAAATAAAATCACACAAATTAAATTTATCGAAACAGGCAGCCATTTTAAAATATTGGATCTTTTAATTTGTTCTTTACCTAAGAAAATTCCACCAGCATAAATAATCGCTAATTTAAAAGGAATTATGAGCAAAACAATAATAATAAGAACTTTAGTAAAGTTAGCATCTTTTAAAAAATAAAAAGAAATGCCACTTATCATTATTCCGAGAATGCTTGTGATAATTAAGATGAGCAGCACTGTTGACACAATATTATCTTCTTTGAATTTTTTTGTTCCAATATGATAAATTGCTGAACGTCTTATGCCAAGCTGAACAAAACCAACAGCTATGGTGGGTACTACCATAATTGAAACATAAATGCCAAAACCTTCAGGACCTAAGACTCTGGATAAGATAATACTTATTAATAAACCATTTATAATAGCAAATACATTACTATAAAATACACTTAATATATCTTTTAGAAAACGCGTTTTAGTCACTCAATTTTTTATAAATTTACATCTTATTTGAACAACCTTATATCCGCAAACTTAATCTTATATAAAGCAAACTGCACCCCATTGTTGGGAATGCTCGCTCAGACCTTCTCACAGTGACAAGGGATAGTCCTGCTGTGCTCTTCGGTGTGCTTCGTCAACACTGGACGCACATTTCAACTTTTCGCAGTGAAGTAATTTGAGGATTTAAGGAATAACAAAAATATATAATTTAGCTAAATTATGATAAATTTGCAATCATAATAAATTCTTTAATATAAAATTATCTTTAACTCATGTTGTTTAATTCATTTGAGTATCTGATATTTTTCCCCATTGTTGTAATTTTATATTATTCTATTCCCTATAAATGGAGATGGGCTTTACTGCTTATTGCCAGCTATTATTTTTATATGTGTTGGAAACCAGAATATATTTTCCTGATAATGACTTCAACACTTGTAGATTATTATGCAGGCTTGCAAATGGGCAAGACAAATGAAAAATCCAAACGAAAAAAATATCTGCATCTTAGTTTGATAGTAAATCTTGGATTGCTATTTGGATTTAAATATTTTAATTTCTTTGACCATAATATAAATGATGCTTTTCAATATTTTAATATTTTTTATAGATTCCCTGAATATAATATCCTACTCCCTATTGGCATTTCTTTTTATACATTTCAAACATTAAGTTATACAATTGATGTTTACAGAGGCATTACCAAACCTGAAACACATCCTGGAAAATTTGCTTTATACGTATCCTTCTTTCCTCAGTTAGTATCAGGTCCTATTGAACGCTCAAATGAATTACTCCCTCAATTTCATAAAGATATAAAATTTAGCTCAAATAATATTATTAATGGAGCAAAGCTAATGCTCTGGGGTTATTTCAAAAAAGTAGTTATTGCCGATAGGCTTGCCACAATTATTTACCCTGTTTTTAATAATCCTGCACAAAATCATGGTATAATAATAATTATAGCTGCCATTTTTTTATTTATCAGAATATATTGTGATTTCTCAGGATATATTGATATTGCCATAGGGTCTGCACGAGTGATGGGATATAAACTGAACATAAACTTTAACAGACCTTTTATTTCTCAATCTATTGCTGAATTCTGGCGAAGATGGAACATCACATTAACATCCTGGTTTAGAGATTATTTTTATTTTTCTTTATCATACAAAAAAAATAATAAAATCGTTAAAAGCAAATTGCGATTTAATTTATTGATAACTTTTATTTTAATAGGACTTTGGCATGGAGCTAACTGGACATTTATTATGTTCGGCTTTATTCATGGTTTTTATATGATACTTGATGATATTACTAAAAAATACCGTCAAAGATTTATCAGTTTTATAGGATTATATAACCATAAATCTTTACTAAAAGGCATTAATATATTTATTACTTTTTGGCTGATAATCTTTTCGGGATTTTTTTTCACTACCCATCCAATAAATGAATCATTTTTACTTATTAAGAATGCATTACATTTTGAAAACACAGCAAACTCCTTAAGTATAATCTTCAAAAACCATGAAGTTATATTCAGCATATTGCTGATTGTATTTCTTTTTACACTTGAATATGTTCATGCTAAATATAATGTGATAAAAATATTAAAAAAAAGACCTTTGTTTATTCGCTGGTCAGTTTATATGTTTTTTATATTATTTATTGTTGTATTCGGAGTTTTTAAAAATGAAGTCTTTATTTATTTTCAATTTTAAAGAAAAATCATGAAAAATAAATTCTTTATAAAATTTTTTATCTTTATTTCATTGTTAATAGCCATCAATTTCCTATTCGACTCCATCTATAAAAAATATATGCTTTTTAATAGGCTGAACAATTTACAGGACAAAGAATTTGAAAATTATAATGATACTCTTAAATATTTAATGATGGGTAATTCTTATAATTGCATTAACCCAAAAATTCTAAATAATAGTTTTAATTATTCTTCTCCTAATGAAAATTATATTCAAACTTATTATAAACTTAAATCAATTATAGAAAAATCAAATAAAATATTAGAATATGTAATTTTGCCTTTTGATATAACTTACTTTTGTCCCTTTGCTGCTAAGAGATTCAAATTTGATTCTTACTGGGTAAAATATTTGAACTATCTTGAAATCGGGAAAATAAAAAATGATAAATATTTTAAATATAAATGGATTACAGGAAAATTTTTCTCTTATGCAGGAAATTATAAAGATATACAATTAACAATATTATATCATTTCAAAGTAAATGAAAACGAAAATGATATTGTTTATGGATACAGAGCTCCAAGAAATTTTAAAAATTTTTCTGAAGAAACTAATAAAATGCAGCTTGCTCAAAATAAAGTTGATTTATACTTTACAGAATATAAACATACAGATAAGAGCTTAAGAATCTATTTTAAAAAAATTCTAGACATTTGCATTAAAAATAACATCAAAGTAATTTTAATAAAAATGCCTATAACAAAAGAATTTTATACAAAAATCAATGAGAGATTACCTGTTAAAACATTAGATAAAGAAATTGAACCAATTTATAGCAATTATACAAATATCACCCAATTAAATTATCTAAACTTATTTTTTGAACATCCTGAATATTTTTTTAATGAAGAGCATCTTAATCCTAAAGGAGCTGATAAAATCTCAGGCATTTTAAAAAACGAATTGAAAAAAAAAGAATCTAAATTTAAAAACCAAACAAAACATTATGAATATTCCTTTTAACAAGCCATATTTCACTGGCAAAGAAGCAAACAATATAGTTATGGCTGCATATTCTGGTAAAATTTCAGGTAATGGAATTTTTACTCAAAAATGTCATAAATTTATACAAGACAAATTTGGTTTCAAAAAAGTTTTGTTAACCACCTCCTGCACTGATGCTTTAGAAATGGCTGCAATATTAATTGATATTAAACCTGGAGATGAAGTTATAATGCCTTCTTTCACTTTTGTCTCCACTGCAACAGCCTTTGTTTTGCGCGGAGCTAAAATCGTTTTCGCTGACAGCGAGGAAAAAAATCCAAACATAGATGTTGACAAAATTGAAGCATTAATAACAAAACGTACCAAAGCCATTGTTGCCGTCCATTATGCTGGCATTTCTTGTGATATGGACAAAATAATGAAACTATCTAAAAAATATAATCTTTATATAATTGAAGATGCTGCTCACGCAATTGATTCATATTACAAAGGTAAAGCTCTTGGCAGCATTGGACATTTAGGCGCCTTTTCTTTTCACGAAACAAAAAACATAATATCTGGCGAAGGAGGTATGTTATCGATTAATGATGAAATATTTTTCAAAAGAGCAGAAATAGTATGGGAAAAAGGAACAAATCGCGCAGCTTTTTCAAGAGGCGAAATAGACAAATACGGCTGGGTAGATATAGGCTCTTCTTTTCTGCCCTCTGAAATTACTTCTGCTTTTTTATATGCTCAATTAGAATGTATTGACGATATACAAAAAAAACGAAAATCTATATGGAATTCATATTATGAAAAACTGAAACCTCTGGAAGAAAATAATTTTATTAAACTCCCATATATACCCTCTTTTGCTACAAACAATGCAAATATGTTCTACTTAGTTACACGTAATTTAAAGGAAAGAAATAAACTTCTGAAATTCTTAAAAGATAATAATATTCAGGCAGTATTTCATTATTTACCATTACATTCAAGTGAATATTACAAAGACAAACACGATGGCAGAATTTTAGCAAATGCTGATAAATTTTCTGATTGCCTTATTCGTCTGCCCTTTTTTTACACACTTACACAAGAGGAGATAAATTTTGTATGTGATAAAATAAAAGAGTTTTATTATAGATAAAATATATTATAACCTATAATAAAACATTCATTTTATGTGTAAATGTTAACCCGCTTTATTAATACGAAA
>CAYNBX010000105.1:0-6695 GCA_964395505.1 uncultured Bacteroidales bacterium
AATATTAACTTTATCATGCCAAACTTCTGTATTTATTCCAACAATGTTTTTAAATAGAGCCATAAAAATTAGAAAAGCAATATAAAAAACTATTCTTTATTTTTAGTATCAATAAAAATAGTTACAGGTCCGTCATTTACCATAGCCACTTTCATATAAGCTCCAAATATGCCAGTTTGTATTGGTTTGCCTAAATCAAATTCTAATTGTTTGATAAATTTATTATAAAGAGGGACAGCTATTTCAGGCTTTGCAGCATGAATATAAGATGGACGATTTCCTTTTTTCGTTTTTGCATGTAAAGTAAACTGGCTTATAAGTAAAATATCACCTCCTACTTCAGTGATAGGAAAATTCATAACACCTTTATCATCATCAAAGATTCTCAATCTTACAATTTTCCCGCTTAACCATTCAACATCTTCATTAGTATCCGATTTTTCTATACCCAATAAAACAAGTAAACCAAGATTGATTTTCCCTTTGATATTATTATTTATCTCAACAGATGCTTGTGTAACACGCTGAATCACTGCTCTCATCTTATATCAATTATTTTTATTAAAACCCCACATTTATTAAAAATAAAGGGAATATAATACTCTCTAAAACAAATTGTTATGTGTTTTCCAGAAAGCCCTATTTAGTGTCCGTACATAAAGTCAGTGTTTGATAGAGTTTTCTTATAAACACTATTTATTTTCCCATTCATTCTCATCAAAATAATCATCATTCAAAATGCTTAAATAACTTTTATATCTCTGAATGCTTATCAAACCATTTTTTACAGCTTCTTTTACTGCACAATCCGGTTCATGAACATGAGTGCAGTCATTAAATTTACAATTTCCCATAAAAGCTCTCATTTCAGGAAAATAATGAGAGACTTCTTGTTTTTTAAAATCAAACAATCCAAATTCTTTAATGCCGGGACTATCAATAATATATCCACCAAAAGATACCTCATGCATTTCAGGAAATGTAGTTGCATGTTTGCCTGTCTTGTGCTGAATTGAAATACTCTTTGACTTTAAGTTCAATTTTGGCTCAACAGCATTTATCAAAGTAGATTTGCCAACACCTGAATGACCTGCAAATAAATTAATCTTATCCTTCATTAATATTTTCAATGATTCAATATTATAGCGTCTTAAAGCAGATACATCAATACAATTGTAAGCTATTTTTGAATAAATATCACTTATTCTATCATGATTTTTTTGCATAAGCTCATCATAAATATCAATTTTATTAAAAACAATATTAACCGGAATATGATAAGCCTCAGCAGTTACTAAAAATCTATCTATAAAACCTGTTGATGTTCTTGGGTAAGATAGAGTTACAATTAAAAAAGCCTGATCAATATTTGCAGCAATAATATGTGATGTTTTAGAAAGCTTTGTTGCTTTTCGGATAATATAATTATTTCTTTTTTTTATCTCATAAATTAATCCTATTGCTTCACTCCGTGAATATTTAAAAACTACCCTATCCCCAACAGCAACAGGATTAGTAGTTTTTATTCCTTTAATCCTAAAATTACCTTTTAATCTACAATTTACCTTGCTGCCATTCTTTTTTTGAACAATGTACCAACTACCTGTAGATTTAATTACAACGCCCTCCAATATTATTATTTTTAAATTAAAAACAAAGCAATTTTTATAAAAACATAAAATTAATTTTTTATAAGTTTTCTTACAACCCTATGATTTTGCATATCAGAAATTCTCAAAAAATAAATTCCTTTTCTGAAATTATATAAAGGAATAATGTAGTTAAAAGTATTGATTGCTTTATTAAAATCTTTCACATATAAACTTTGACCTAATAAAGATAAAATTTCAATTTTAATATTTGCTGCTTTATGAAGTTTTATGTATAAATTTAGTTTATCTTTTACAGGATTTTGAAAATTTACTGTTTCAAAATTATTATTCAAATCATTAATACTATTACTATTTTTATCAATTTTTAAATTCATAATCACAGGCAAATGATCAGACATATTATAAAGAGCACTTAAAACCTCAGAAGGTACACTATAATTAACCGGATATGCATTAATTGCCTTATTAAAATGTTTACCATCCTGACCTAAAGCCTTATATGAATTTGTAAGATATTTTACTTCATCTAATTCGTATAAAACATTATTAGAAACAAGTATATAATCAAATCTATCATCCATTCCACCAGTTACAGCACATCCCTCAGATGAAGTATGAGTTGATTGAGTATGATAAGATGCATAAGTTGAATTATTATGCCAGTTACCTATTTCATTTATAGGATCATAAAAACGAATATGAGGATTAAAATAATTAATCAAATTTTGAAAAGCCTGTTCTGAACTATAATATACATTCAAGTCACCCATAAGAAGATAATTACCTGAAACATTCAAGTCATTTAAATAATTCATAAGTTTTATTGTCTCATTAGCTCTTTCATCTTTATCATAGTCTTTATTACCAGCTTTTAAATGAACAGCAATACAATTAATAAATGCTGTATCATGAGTTGTTGATAAATCAGATGAATTGTAAAAAAGCTTATAAATATTAATATCCCTGTAATTTGTCTCAATTGCATGCTGTGATTTCAAAGTAAACTTTATTGAATTATAAAAAAGCATATTAATGGTATAAGAATCCGAAAGATTTGTATAAGAAGCTCTTTTATAATAATTAATGCCATTAATATTTAACACGGAATTTAGAATCCTGTCCTGATAAGTTGTATTTCTTGATAATTCATTAACTGCAAAAATATCAGGCTTAATATAGTTAATTATTGTCCTAAGATAATTATCTTTATCGGAAACATTATTATTTATTGTTGTACAATAAGAAGTATAATTGCCGTAATTCAATAGATTATATTCCATTATTTTTACAGTATCCTGAGCTAAAAGTAAAAGTTGTGAAAATAAAAGAACTAAGATAAAAAAAAGTTTCTTCATCTAAAATTGGTTTAAAATTATTTTATTTTAATTACTTATGAAATTTCCTTATAAACTCTTCAACTTCAGGAACTCCACCCTGATATATCAGATAACCATTATAAGGTTCACGTTTTGTAATATCATCATTTATAGGAGTAAGCATCATTTGTTTAACTTTTTTAGCATCATGAGTTTGTCCGAGCACCCAGCCTAATTTAATGTAAGCCACTTCAGGCAGCATATTTTCTAAAGGGATTACGCCTTTAGCCATCAAATCTCTTCCTGTATCATAAACAAACATACGAACATAACCCCACAAAGTTTGAACAGTCATAAATATCATAACACCTTTTTTAACAGCTCTTTCAATAGCAGGGTAAAGAGGTTTGTTGACATGTCCTAATCCTGTACCTGCAATAATAATTCCTTTATAGCCATTATCAACTAATGAATCGATGATATCAGGTTTCATATTTGGATAATAATAAACAATTGAAACTCTGTCGTCAAAATAAGGTTTGATAATAACATTTTTATCTTTTCTACGATGATTATACACTGGTTTCAAATGTTTAACTTCATTTCTTGTAACAGTTGCCAAAGGAATATCACCAATAGTGCGGAATGTAGATCTGTAAGAGGAGTGCATTTTTCTAACTCTTGTTCCTCTGTGCAAAAATCCATATTCATCAGAAGTAGGGCCAAACATACAAACCATAACTTCAGCTATATCACCATGACCAGCAGCAAAAGCAGAATGCATCAAGTTTAAAGCTGCATCAGAGCTGGGACGATCAGAAGAACGTTGTGAGCCAACAAGTACAATAGGCACAGGTGGATTCTGAACCATAAATGTTAAAGCAGCAGCAGTATGATGAAGAGTATCTGTGCCGTGTCCTATAACAATACCATCAATACCATTTTGAATTTCCTTTCCAATAGCTTTTGCTAATGCAATATACTGCTTAGGACCCATATTTTCGCTAAAAACTGCAAAAACCTTTTCTGTAGTCAAATTACAAATATCAGCTAATTCAGGTACAGCACCATATAATTCACCCGGAGAAAATGCAGGTATAACAGCTCCAGTTCTATAATCCAATCTGGAAGCAATGGTGCCTCCTGTGCCAAATAACTTTACATTTGGCTTCCCTTTTGAATAAGGAAATTTCTTTTCCGGGATTTGATAATTAGCTTTTTTATAACCCACTTCTTTCATATCTGTAATGGTACCAACATCTATCCCAATATTATAACCTGTGATGATTTTCATCACAATATGTTTGTCATCATTATTTTCAGCACGAGGGAGAATAGTCCCCTTAAACATACCACGACTGGTGTTAATATTTGCCTGACCCCAAACCCTTACATTATACTTTTTTAATGCCTCAAGAGCTTTGCCTTTATATCCCTGAAAAATATCATTACTCATTTTATTTTATATTTTTAATTTTATATTTTTTTAACACAAAGAACTTACAAAATTTATTTTAATATCGAATCTCCAGAAAGCTGTTATCTGCAGTCAGCAAAGACCTAACAACTTTGCTCTAAAATTTATAGACATTTATTTCTTCTCAACAATCCTATGCAGTTCATTTAATGAAATGTTACCCGTTGCTATTTTACTAAGTTGACCCATTATCCATTTACTCTCAACGCCATCTTTATTAGAGATACGGACTTCTTTAAATTTTTTCTTCAAATATGGTATTTGAGATACGATTTCCTCTTTTGAGAAATTTTTAAAATTTAAAACAGTTAAAACAGAATCAAAATCCATTTTTGTATGTTGAAAAATAACAGGCAGCATTCGTTTACTTAATATCAGATCTAACTTTTTCTGCCTTAGATATTTAAACATTTCATAAATTTTATCATAAGTAAAATCATTTGTTGTAATATAGTGACCTTCAACGAATTTAAAAGTATGTCCAAAGAAAGTACCAACAAAACAAGGCTTTATATTTAATTCATCAATAATTTTTTTAATTATTGGGAAAATATTTCTTTTAAATATATAAGTATAAGTGTCTTCAGGAATCTCCCATTTTTTTAATTGATTATATCTATCAATAATTTCAGTTGGTAATTTTTTTCTAATACTTTCAATATGCTTATCATCAAGAGGTATAGGAGCAGTGTCAGTATCAGGATACATACGGTCAGGACCGGGTAAAACCCTTTTAAAAATTGTTGTTCCATCTTCAAGATATTTACGTGTTTCATTAGGAACACCTTCAAAAGCCATAAGGCATCTCTCTTTTATAGTTTCCAGAGCAGTTTCAACATCTTCTTCAGGAGACCAAAAAACAATCTGAGCATCATCTTCTCCGGATTTTAAAATAGTTCTTATCTTATCAAAATCTTCATCTTTAATAAGAGGTTGTAATTCTTCTGAATGAGTCATATTCGGTCTCTCTAAGCAAGCGATAACCTTAAGCCTATCACTTATCTCGTTTGCAAACATCTTTCCTGGTTGTGTAAAATGAGATAATACTGCCTTAAATTCAGGAAGATTTACAGCTATAATTTTATAATTATTATTTCTTGCTTGAATAATAGGATTATATTCAAAATCAAAATCATAAAAATTAAGATTTTCATAAGATATATCCCATTTTGATTTATCAATATTTTTTTTATTTAATTTTTCTTTAATTTTCAATAATGCCCATTGTCTGAAGCATTCATTATGAGTAAGTTCAGGTATCCATTTTGTATGCGCAACACCTTTGATTTCTGCACGTGTACCACCTCTGCAGCTGACATTAACATCTTCACGTCCAGTGCCTATTCCTGTTCTGACATTCCCTGTACTTCTGTTCAAAAAACGAATATAATTACAAGCTTCCATCACTTCATCAGGATTTTTCATATCAGGATAAGTAACAGTTTCTACAAGAGGCATGCCTAAACGGTCAGTTTTATAAACGCGGGTATGTCTAATATCTGAAACCTCACGACAAGCATCTTCTTCAACACTAAGTTGAATTATCCTGATCTTTTTGTTTTTTAAAGGAATCTCACCTTCTACACCCACAATAGCAGTACGCTGGAAACCCGTTGGTATGCTGCCATCTAAATATTGCTTACGAGTAACATGAACTTCACCAACAATATTTAATTTTAAAAGCAGTGATATTTCAATTGAAATATCAAGAGCTTCCTTGTTTATTTGAAAGGGAGGAGTATCATCAATTTCATAAGTGCAGGCAGTTTCATTTTTTAAATGATAAACTATTTTTTTCCTTGTCTTGAATTCCATCAAAGCAGTACCATCATATCCACCTAATTCACTAAGCGTCGGCCGCATATGACGAATTACCTCTGCATCATAATCCCCATCTTTTTGATATATACCTGCAGGACAATGACAAAAAAGCTTTTCCTTGGTTTTTAATTGCTGATGAACTTCCAGGCCTGACATAAAGCCTATCCTGTCATAATCTTTTTGTGTTGCCTGCTTTCGTGGAACATATCCAACCTCTTGTCTTGTCTTTTGATAATTTAATTTTGAATCAAACCCCTTTTTATCTAATTTTATATCCTTACGTGTTATCATTTTATACTAATAATTTTTTTATTAATCCCAAAAATTAAAGACCCAAAAGTAAATAATATTAAGAAATTTTAATATATTATTTCTACTTTTTTATAATCAACAAAAAAAGAAAATTTATTTAAAGTTTACATCTTGAAGATAAAAATTTTAGAATTTTAAACCTAAAATAATCAATGA
>CAYNBX010000106.1:0-6623 GCA_964395505.1 uncultured Bacteroidales bacterium
AAATCTAAATTCTCTTTGTTCATAGCCTGCCCTCACACCTCGGGGGATGTTTTTATCTTAATAAATTATAAATGCTTTATATAATATATTTATGCAAGTTATTATTTTGCAAATAAAAATAAATATTTTATATTTTTTATTTTTATTATAAGTCTTTCAATGAAAGTTGTATTCTTTTTCTTTCAACATCTACACTCAGCACTTTTACAATGACTTTTTGGTTTATTTTAACAATGTCATTAGGATTTTTAATAAACTCATCAGCTAATTGACTGATATGAATTAATCCGTCTTGATGAACGCCAATATCTACGAAAGCGCCAAAATCAGTGATATTTGTGATAATACCAGGGAGTTTCATTCCTGGTTTTATGTCCTCAATTTTTTTAACATTTTTATCAAATTCAAAAAAACCGATTTTTGTTCTTGGGTCCCTACCAGGTTTAGCCAACTCCTTCATAATATCCTTCAAAGTGGGCAAACCAGCTTTTGCAGTGACAAATTCTTTGATATTTATTTTTTTGCATAAATTCTCATTTCGGATTAGATCATTGATTGTGCAATTTAGCATAGCAGCCATTTTATATACTATTTGATAACTTTCAGGGTGGACTGCACTTTGGTCTAATATATTTTCTCCTTTTCTGATTCGCAAAAAACCTGCTGCCTGTTCAAAAGCTTTTTTCCCAAAACCCGGTACATCTTTAAATTCTTCTCTTGATTTAAAATCACCGTATTTGTTTTTATATTTAACGATATTTTCAGCTAAGTAAGGTCCTATTCCAGAAACATAAGTTAATAGCTGTTTACTTGCAGTATTTATTTCTACTCCCACAGAGTTAACGCAGCTAATCACAACATTCTTAAGGCTTTTATTTAGAGCCAATTGTTTAACATCGTGTTGATACTGTCCTACACCTATTGATTTAGGGTCTATTTTAACTAATTCTGCTAAAGGGTCTATTAAACGACGCCCAATAGACACAGCACCTCTCACTGTAATATCATATTCAGGAAATTCTTCTCTTGCTGCAGCAGAAGCAGAATATACTGAAGCTCCGCTTTCGTTTACCATCACTGCTATTATATCTTTATCAAAGCGTATCCTTCTTATTAAATTCTCAGTTTCTCTGCCTGCTGTTCCATTTCCTATTGCAATAGCCTCAATTTTATATGCATTCACCAAACTCTTTATTTTATGTATTGCCAGTTTTACTTTACTTTGTGGTGGATGTGGATAAATGGTTTCATTATGTACTAAACGACCTTGTTTGTCAAGACAAACAAGTTTGCAGCCTGATTTATAGCCAGGGTCAATAGCTAAGACATTTTTCTGCCCTAATGGTTTTATTAATAATAATTGACGTAAATTTTCAGAAAATACTTTAATGGCTTGTTCATCAGCTTTGTTTTTTAATAAAGTCTTCATCTCTAATTCCATAGATGGCTTTAATAAACGTCTGTAACAATCTTTTACAGCTAATTTTACATGGTCCGCTGAAGTATTTTTTTGTTTTATGAATATTCCTTCAAGTATTTCAATAGCTTTTTCCCGGTCAGGTGCAATAGTAAGTTTTAAAAATCCCTCATTCTTCCCTCTCATCATTGCAAGTATGCGATGAGAAGGTACTTTATTTATTGATTCTTTATAATCAAAATAAGTCTTATATTTTACACCTTCTTCTTCTTTGTTTTTAATAATTTTTGAGTAGATTACTGCTTCTTTTAAAAACAGATTTCGTATTAATGTTCTTGCATATCTATTTTCGTTTATCCATTCTGCAATAATATCTCTAGCACCTGAAAGAGCATCATCAATAGAATATACTTTTTCTTTCTCACTAATAAATTCAGAGGCTTTTTTGTTGATATCGAAATATTTTTGACACATTATCATTTTTGCAAGAGGCTCAAGACCTCTTGATTTTGCAATTGCTGCACGTGTTTTTCTCTTAGGACGATAAGGCAAATAAATATCTTCCAGCTCAGATAATTTTTCTGCCTCACAAAGTTGTTTCTCTAATTCATCAGTTAGTTTGCCCTGTTGTTTTATTGTTTTAATTATGCTTTCTCTTCTTTTATCTAATTCTTTTAATCGTTCTATTTTATCTCTGATTTTGTTTATAATAACTTCATCTAAGCTGCCTGTTATTTCTTTTCTGTATCTTGCAATAAATGGGACTGTTGCTCCATTATTTATTAAATTAATAGTATTTTGTACCTGGTTTTTATGAATTCCTAATTCATTTGCAATATGTTCAGTATGATTCATTTTATTGTAAATTGCATTTTTTGTATGATTTATTTTATTTAATTTTCAATAGCAACTTTTTAAGGATAATGTGGGAAAAACAATAAATTATTTTTTAGAAAGAAAAAATATATTCAATATTACAGGTAAATGATATTATATTTATTTCTGCTCCTTTATGCAAAAAGTTGTGAAAAAAATACAAACTTTGATATTAAAGCAAAGGTATGAAATTTCATCTTATTTAGTTTTTGCAGGCAGAAATAATGCCGTGAACGGCATCTTTTTCTATTTCAAATAAATCTTTGAGCCCAAACATAAATGCCCGGGTTATTAATTTATAAATAAGAAAAAAACCGTTAAAACGCTTATACAAATTATATCATATATCAATGATTAGTGACCGTCCATAAAGTCAGTGTTTGAATCAGAACATTCATTTTCAAAGCTTGCAAAGCCAAAAAAAACAGAGTTTACTTTTGTAAATAAGTTTTCAATCTTCTCTTTTAATTTTTCATTCTTTTGGCTGTAATTTCTTTGCAGTGACTTATCTCTATTTTTTTGTCGTTAAGTATTTTATATTGCTCTTCAAATACTCGCTTAAGTGTCTGGTAATGTGCATTGTTAATTTCAGGAACTGCATTTAATAGCTTAAAGATAAGCCTCCCATGTTTCATTAAACGTTCTTTAATTTGTATTTTAGTGCTGCGATAAACAGTTGATGACGCTTTTTCTTTAACAAATTAATCTAATTCTGTTCGCTCTTGTCCCGATAAAAGTTTAAAATATTTTTTGCAAGTATTTTTATAAAAAAGAACTAATGATTTATGTATCAACTCGTAACAACTATAAAATACAATATTACTACCTATAAGTTTACTATCCATTCTGATACTTTGTCCACTAACTTCAAAATCAATTATTTGTCCTTCGGTTATTTTTTGAAAAGTTTTTTCAAAAAAAACTGTTCCTGTTTCTTCATAATAGTCTGCAATACGTTTACGAAGCAGGTAATATGTAGATTCAGCAGGTACAGAATCGTCTAAATTTATCAAAACTAACGTTTTACGTGTCAGTAGATTAAAGCGACAATTTTCAAATAAATTTTTATTGCTAAATCCTTCACCTTTTTTTAGTATCATCATATCGATTAATGTTCTGATTGAAGCATTGGGAGCACCATTTTCGGAAGAAAATAATATTGAAAATAATTTTTCGTCAGTACTGCTTACAACCTGATTGTAAAAAACATTTTGCCATGCTGTTTTATCTGTAAATTGTGCTGATGATTTTTTTTGAAGATATTGATATACATTACTTTATAATGAAAGTTTATTTACTGTGTATGTTTTTCTAAACATTATTTTTAATATTTTTTAATGATAATTCAAAGATACAATAAATAATTCATTTAGACGACTGATATATAATATTTTATGTTCTATGCGGAACAATTTATTGTGTTTTATCTATCTTATATTCAGTATGTTACAAAATTGTTAAAGAATTTATATTTTATTGATTTTCAAAATGTTATAAAGTTAACTTATTAACATTTTAATAAAAATAAATTTCTATTTTCTCAATCTTATATTTATTTATATTTTATTTTTGATACATTTGTAATATGAAGATTTTTCGGAGTGGACTCAATATTGTAATTTTAGATTTTTAAATGTGAAAAATTTGCTGCATTTTCATCCTGTAAAATAATTTTTGCATAGACAATATTTATGCTTTATAGGATTTTACAAAGCAAAATACAAATATCAAATCGATTAAAACTTATCAAAATGAAAAGACAAAAATTAATCCTATCTCTATTATCAGTTACAATAATAGCAGGTGTTTACATTTGTTTTAATTCAAAAAGAAATAAAACATCATTAAAAAAAATAAATCCCATTACTAAAAATGAAACTGATGAATTTCCAAACCAATGGATGGATCGTCAGCGTTGTTATCCTTATAAAAAGATTAAACTAAAATCTTATTTATCAGGTATGGAACAAGCTTATAAACTACGCAAAAAAGCCTCAAAAACACGCTATAATTGGGAACTCTTAGGTCCTACAAATATTGGAGGTAGAATTACAGACATTGCAATTAATCCGGAAACTCCTTCAACTATTTATGTTGGTGGGGCATCAGGTGGCATTCTTAAGACTATTGACAATGGTGAATCTTGGCAAAATATTTTTAAAGATTCTCCGGTAATTTCAATTGGTGATATTGCTATTGACCCTAATAATGAAAATATAATTTATGCCGGAACAGGTGAAGCAAATGCTTCAAGTCAGAGTTTTTTCGGAGATGGTATTTATAAATCAAATGATGCAGGTTTGAGCTGGGAACATATAGGATTAGACAGCTCATCTTATATTGCAAGAATCATTGTTGATTACTCCAATTCGCAGAGGATTTTCGTAGCTGCATGCGGAAATCTTTTCACACCGGGTCCAGAAAGGGGAATTTATCGCAGCGATGATGGTGGTCTTACATGGCAAAAAAAACTATTCATAACTGATTCCACTTCAGGTATTGATATTGTTCAACATCCCACAAATCCAAATATCCTTTATGCGTCAATGTGGGAAAGGATGCGTGGTTTGACTTACAGACGATCAACAGGAGAAAGTTCGGGAATTTATAAATCTACTGATGGTGGAGACACCTGGGTTGAGTTAACAAATGGCTTACCATCAGGAGCTTACGTTGGCAGGATTGGCCTTGCTATTGCAAAATCAAATCCTGATGTATTATATGCTTCTTATGATAAAGGATCTTCGTTTATGGGAGTGTTCAAAACAACTGATGGGGGAGATAGTTGGTTTGAGACAAATGATTCAGAGCTTCAAAGTATTAACAGTTCTTATGGTTGGTATTTCGGACAAATAAGAGTTGACCCAACTGATGAAAATAGGGTTTATGTTCTTGGTGTTGAATTATGCCGTTCAGATGATGGTGGAGATAGCTGGATATGGTTGTATGACAATAAAAATCTAATTCATGTAGATCATCACGCTATGTATATTGATGAAAATACAGGTAGAATTGTTGAAGGAAATGATGGAGGATTATATGTAAGTCAGAATTATGGTAATAACTGGACAAAAATAAATAATTTACCTCTTACACAATTTTATGCTATTGAAATTGATAATACTAATCCTTACAGAATTTATGGGGGCACACAGGATAATAGCACAATAAGAACAATGACTGGAGCTTTAGATGATTGGGATGTTATTTTAGGCGGGGATGGTTTTTATTGTTTAGTAGATTATACAAATCAGGATATTATTTATGCTGAATCACAATGGGGAAATTTATGCAAATCAACTGATGGCGGAGATTATTTTTATAACATAAACTATCAATTTTATGATGATAGAACAAATTGGTCTTCTCCTCTGGCAATGGATCCGCAAAATCCACAGATACTCTATTTTGGAACATACAGAATTTGGAAAACTACTGACGGAGGTTCTAACTGGACTGCTGTTAGCGGCGATTTAACCCAGGGACTCGCAAGTTATGGATACAGTACAATAACTACAATCGCAATTTCTTCTATAAATCCAAATATCGTTTTAGTTGGCTCTGACGATGGAAGAGTTAATATTTCTGAAGACGCTGGAAATACCTGGACAGACATTTCTGAAGGTTTACCAAACCGCTGGATAACAAGAGTTGCACCTGACCTTTTCGATACTAACACTATCTATGTTACTGTTTCAGGATTCCGTTGGGACGAACATGAACCTCATGTACTCAAGTCAAATGATTTAGGACAAAACTGGAATGATATCAGTAATAATCTTCCTGAAATCCCTACTAATTGCATTGCTTTGGACCCTGAAATCCCGAACAGGATATTTGTTGGCACGGATGCAGGAGTATTTTATTCACAAAATGGAGGAGAAAACTGGTGTGATATCTCTGAGGGAATCCCTAATGTTGCTATTATTGATATGAAAATTAACCGGAACACAAGAACATTAGTAATTGGAACTTATGGATGCTCTGCATATAAAATTGATTTAGATGATATAAATGTAGGTGTTTATGAGAAAACACTATCTGATACACAAATTGAATTATCACAAAACTATCCAAATCCTTTTAGAGATGAAACAACTATTACCTTTACACTTATAAACAATACTAAAATAAATCTAAGCATTTATAATATTGAAGGTCGGAAAATTAAAACATTAAAACAAGGGTTTTTATATAAAGGAATACATATTATCAAATGGAATGGCAAAGATGAAAATGGACGTAGAATATCAAAAGGAACTTATTTTTATCAATTGAAAACTTCTGATAAAAGAATTATAAAGAAAATGATATTGATGTGATAAAAAAA
>CAYNBX010000107.1:0-6580 GCA_964395505.1 uncultured Bacteroidales bacterium
TTAAAATATATTTTGTCGAATTATTATTAATTGTTGTCTTTTAATGCATCTACTATTCCATAAAGCCAATTTTGTATATATTTAATAATCCCCTTAGGAAAATTTATTCCTGTTCTTATATTCCCGGGGAATTTCCCTTATTAATCTTTTTTACCTTATTATTCTAAAAAAGTTTAGCTTGGAAGTTGAATCAAAGCAATAAAAAAAGGCTGATTGAAATAAAATTTCAATCAGCCTTTTTTTTTCTAAAATTATGGATGAATCTATTTATCTACAATAATTTTATCAATATAAATATCATTTTCTATCTGGAATTTTACTAAGTAAATGCCATTATTTAAATCTTTGATATCTAATTTTTTAGTATTTTGTCCAACAGCACAATAAAACTTATCATCAAACACAACTTTTCCTAATAAATCCATAATTCTTATTTGTGTTTTTACTGATTCTTTAGCGTCAAATTTAATTATGATATCACCTTTACTGGGATTAGGGTAAAAATTTAAGCAATATTTATTAAAATCCAAATCATTAATTCCGCTTGCTGATTTTGTTTCAAAAGACCAAACATCACTCCAATTAGTAGTATCAATGGTATTAATTGCTCTAACTCTCCAGTAATAAGATTGTAAATAATCAAGTTTATTATCTATTTGATATTCAGCATTATTATCATCTATAGTGGGGATAATAATATCAATAGGTTCAGTAAAGCTTGATGTTTTATCATATTGTAATTGATAGGCAGTAACACCTAAAATCTTATTCCATTTTAACAAAGGTTTAATATTGACATTAGTTGCTTCGTCATCTGGAGAAGATAAAATAACTTTATCAATTACCTGGAAATTCCATATATCTGTCCACTGAGAAGTATCATTATCATGTCTTGCTCTAACTCTCCAGAAATATTGTTTTCCAAATTCTAAATTAAAAACATTATATTGACAAGTATCAGCTAAGAATTTAAAAGGGTCTGTAAAAGAACTGTCCATATCTATTTGAATATCATAGCTTGCGGCACCGGTTATTTTTTTCCATTTAAATAAAACTTTTATACCCTGGTCAGGTGCTTCATTAGGTGGGGAAATTAAATCAAAATTATCTAAGGTTGTAAAGGATCTAATGTCAGACCATTCTGAGACATCAAGGCTGTGACTTGCATTGACTCTCCAATAATATTTTGTTCCAAAAAACAATTTTGATATACAAACTTGATATAAAGAATCTCCAACAGATCCTTCTATAATAACAGAACTATTAAATTCAGAACTAGTATCAATCTGATAGTTAAAATTACTTACGCCTGTGATATCATTGGAACCTACTTTATTTTTCCACTTAAAAGTAATTTCAGGCATCTGGTTTTTTACATTGTCTTTTGGTTTTTCAAGTGTCAATTTGTCAAAAACAGTAAAAGACCAGACTTCTGACCAGTAAGATGTATCGCTTACATCTATTGCTCTGACTCTCCAGTAATACTCTTGTCCAAATAAAAGTTCATTATTTTCAATAGAAGTTAAATCTGTTGTAAAGATTACTGGATTTGAAAATAATGAATCTGTATCTATTTGAGCCTCATAATATAATGTCAGTCCTCCTGCTACTGCATCCCAATCTAATAAAGTGTTAGGCATTTGATTAATAGCATCATCCTTAGGGGATCTCAAAGCTGGAGTATAAACATTTGTTGAAGCAAATATTGTGAAGCCTGCTAAAGCAAACAAAAAAGTTAAGTAAATTTTTTTCATGCTATTTAATTTTAATTATTTATTTAAAAAAATATGTTAAATATAATAAAATTAAAAAGCTGTTCTCTGACAAAAAATGTTTTGTCAGGGACAGCTTTAAAATCATTTAATTATAATAAATTTAGAAGTCAGACTTTCATTACCTGTAATCAATTGCATTAGATATGTGCCTGTTGATAAATGATCACAGTTTATTAATATTTTATGAGAACCTGAATTTTGCTGATTAAGATTGATTGATTTTACAATTCTACCATTAAAGTCATAAATATTAATTAAAACATTATTTCTTTCTGATAAAGTAAATGATACATTTGTATTACCCTTAACAGGATTAGGATAAATATTTAATTGATGTTTTTCAGAAAATAAAGGAGTATCATTATCATTGATTCCAACAAAGTTAGTACATTCAAATAATCCTCTACCATAAGTAGCAGCATAGATATGACCATAATTTGTGATACCAGGATAATAAGTATAAGTATTGCCATCAGGATTAAGGACTTTCATTCCTGGCTTATTTATGGTTTGCTGTTTAATCATAAAAACTGGAACACTGCCCATACCTGTATTTTCTTTTGACCATACTGTTGAGCTCCCATCAGCATTATTGCTTGAATAAATACCATCTTCCGTTCCTATGATTATTAAATTGGAATTTCCCATTTCAATTAATGAAGAATATATCGGCATCTTTGGCAAATTTCCCTGTATAGATGTAAAATCAGGCAAAGAATCCAATCCGTTATTAGTAATATAAATATAATTGTCATTACCATAATTTCCTAAGGTTACGGCAATATGAGTGTCATCGTTCGGATCAACAGCAATTGAAGTAATTACCCTGTCAGTAAATTCTTTTATTAAACTGGTTGCAATGATACACGATGGACTGCTAACATCAGCTCTCTCAAAATCATAAGCTAAAGCAATATTTGAAATTCTGTATAATTTACCTTCTTGAGTTCCAACAAATAAATAATTAGCATTTCTTGAATAAGACATACATTGAGGAGTTCCTTCAAAATCAGAATTATCTTTATCAGAGATGGTAAACCATACAGGAGCTTTTGAAAATTTAATAATTTCTCTGGTCATATATATATTATCCTCTGTACCTAAAAAGAATTTTGATTGAACAATATCTTTAACTTTTATGCTGTCACCTTCAGACAAAGGAGATGATAGAGTGTAATAAAAGGGGTAATCAAAATTATCACTTCTAACAATAACGGAAGTATCAGCAGGATAATCCATATCAGCATGAAAGATAACAGAATCACGGCTGTTTTCATCATTAAAGCTTTCCCATAATAAAAATGGAGTTATAAAAAGTTTACTGGAAGGAGGTGTAAAATTCAATGAAAAGTTTGTGCCTTGATCTTCTGATCTATTAATATTCCCATTTTCAGAAGATAAAACAAATGCGTCAGGATTTATTAAAGAAGCTGCAGAATATCCGCCATTACCACTAAAGATTTTATGAGCATCCATTGGAGTATTCCCCAGACCATCAATATATAATGTTCCATTATCTTGAGCTCCCCCAAGTACTTTCCCATCAGCAGTAAAAGTAACAGTATAAAACTGGCATACATTATATCCTTTATTCATTGCCTGAAAATTCTCAGCACCATCATTAGTCATAAATACACCACCACCAGATCCAATAAAACAAGTGTTAGAATCATTTGGGCTGAATACATAAGTAAAATGGTCTTCATGCACATAATTTGGTAAAAAGGAGTAAGGACTGGATATTTCCCCCCAGTTATAAAAACCTTGTTCAAGTATTTTTTCACCTTCCCACATATTAATTCCACCTACAAGGATTTTATCAGGATTGTCTGGAAAAACAGAAATAGTATTATCATAAATACCTTGATAATATATAGTTTCAACACCATTTATATAGGCAGTAGAGCCTAAGACATTAAAATCATCACTGCCCCCAGGTCCTATAATTGTCCATGTTTTGCCTTTATCTGTTGTTCTGTAAATATTTTCTAATTGACCATAAAGTTTAGGGTCAGAATTATCTTTTGCAGCTACAGCATATATACAATTGGGATCAGAAGGAGCTATTGCAAACTCAATCCTGCCAATTCCATTCTTTGGTAATTTTTCAGGATTAGCAATACTATCATAAGTGACATTATATTTTGTTGAATAACAAACAAAATTGTTTAGGTCTCCAGTAGAAATGTAACATAAATTATTAACAGATGCTACAACAGTTCCATCAGAAGCAACATCAACATCAGTGCTGTTACCTGATAACAGTGAGTCTCCTTTAAACTTAGCTACTGACCAATGTTCTCCTGCATTATCTGAATACATTAATCCGCTATTTGTTGCTGCATAAATTCTGCCATTAGCATCTGAAGCCAATTTATTAATATATGACCATTCAACAGTATCATTGTTTATTACAGGTTTTGTATTAGGAAGAAGTGTGAAATTATTGCCATCTGTTGATTTAAAGATACCATGTCCGACAAAACCGCTGTATGCAGTAGCTCCCTGGGAATCAAATCCTTCACCTGTGCCTATATAAATATCTCCATCAGGAGTTTGTGTAATACACGATACATTAAGACATTCATCAGAAATATTAATTTTATGCCAGGTTTGTCCTGATGTTGTGGATTTCCACATTCCTCCACTTATGCTGCCTGCATAAATTGTTTTATATTGGGGATCCTGATTATCAAATAGAATAGCTTTTGTTTTACCACCAAAATTGTCAGGTCCTAACTCTTCCCATGTAATATCGCCATAAGAGCCTGATTTATAATTTAATTTCTCAATTTGACGCCTTGCTTTTAATACATCTTTTGGATTAAGCTTCCCTGTTATCTGATTATTCCTGATTTTAGCAAGATACATAACTGCCTGTTTCACCCCATGAGTGTTTTTTTGAACTTTATTTTTAACAGGTAAAACACTTGCTGAAGTATTTATAAAAGTTGTAATTCCTAGAATTACCGCTAAAAAACTAAATAGTAAATTTTTATTTTTCATACTCATTCAATTTATTTATTTTTATTCATAAAAAATAGTGGCACAATATACACCTTTTTTGCTTATCTACAAAAAAAATAGTTAAAATTATAAACAAGTGTATCTTTTAATATTTTAATGCTTACAAAAATAATATATTTTTCAAAAACCACAAATTTTTAATAATTTATGTTATTGGCAAATAAAATATCTCATCAAAAAATGTTGGCTTTGCCAATTTAACAGGCTGAATTTTTCTATAAAATTTTATATTTAAACTGGTTTTATTTGTGAGTTTAATCTATCTATTGTCTGAAAGAAAACTCTGTAATTTGCTTTATTATTGGTATTGCAAAATAAGAACCGTCTTAATTTTTCATCAAATTATTCAATTGCTTTATTGTTCAATTGCCTGCCACCTAAGGAGGTTTACACTGTGAAATAATCAGGCAACTGCCTGATTATTTTTGCTATGCAGAATTATTTAACAGATTAAACATTCAATAGAGTAAACCTATAAAATAAGCTGTATTTCAGTAATATTTGATATTTTAAAGTTTTTTTAAGCACTAATTATAAATTTATGAATTTTTATCCACTTTACTTTTCTGTGGAAAGCCTGCATCGAGGTATAAGAAAGTTTCAAATTTTGAAATTATTTACTTTTTTATTTTAGCCTTGGTTTGCAGCCGATGTGATACATCAGATTTTATTTGGTCAATTTTCCCAGAACAATTTGTATTAATTTTTCAACGGTTTTTTTATAATCCTTACTAAATTTTTTGCTAAGTCTGTTAGCAATTACAACACACACAGTAAGAGTATTATGTCCTAATAATGAACCTAATCCGTAAACAGCAGAAGTTTCCATTTCAAAATTTAATACTTTGTGCCCCTTGTAGTTAAAAGTCTCAATTTTTTTATTAAGTTCAGGGTATGCAAGCTTGAGTCTCAATAATCTTCCTTGAGGGCCGTAAAAGCCCGGGGCAGTTGCTGTTATACCCTTTAGCATACCATCACCAATTTTTTTAGCCAATTTTTCTGAGCCTTTAACTACATAAGGTGTTGGCAAATTATCAGGCCAATTCGCATGTTTCACAAAATCATAAGCCATTTCATTGTCAAACATACTTTTATCACCACCATAATAATTCAAAAGACCATCTAAGCCCAAACCATATTCAGAAACAACAAAAGAATCAACAGGTATATCTTCCTGCAAAGCACCTGAGGTTCCCAATCGAATAATATTTAACGATTTGTGTGTTTTTTTTACTTCTCTTTTATTTAAATCTATGTTGACAACAGCATCTAATTCATTCATCACAATATCAATATTGTCTGTGCCCATACCTGTTGAAAGTACTGTTAATCGTTTATTATTTAAATAACCAGTATGTGTTACAAGTTCCCTGTTTTGTATTTTAAATTCAATTTTATTGAAATATTTAGAAACAACAGGTACTCTTTGAGGATCACCTACTATAATAATTGTATCAGCTAAATATTCTGGTTTTAAATGTAAATGATATATGCTGCCATCTGGATTTACTATTAATTCTGATTCTCCTATTTTTCTCATCATTTATTATGAATTATAAAATTAATCTAATATCAATAGATAAATTTTGAATAAATTTTTAAAAAAAAAGCAAATTTAGTAAAAATATGTATGTAGATATTTTTTTATTATTTGTTTAATAAATTAGTTCTACAATTATTTTAATGGCTAAGGTGTTTTTATTGGAATGATTGATTGAATGGATGATTGATTGTGTGATTGGAAGCATTCTAAAAACTAATTTATTAATTTTTTCTCT